>JALQUY010000006.1:16247-27246 GCA_023260615.1 Schleiferiaceae bacterium | reverse complement strand
GTTAACCTACCATAGGCCCGCGGCTTCCTAAGCACTCCAGCGAGGCCGCACGTAGGCAAAAAAAACGCCCCGCAGATGCGGGGCGTTGTCTTTTAGAGGCAGGAGCTTTTTAGCCCTCGTAGCCGTTGACGAAGAGTACGCCCGCGGTGCCGTCAAAGCGCTCAGACCAGATGATGGTCACCACTTCATACTCTACTCCAGGAACGGAGGGAAGTACTTTGGGAAGCTTGATCTGAATAGGCGTGTACTTAGAGCCGAAGATGTCGCCTTTGAAGTACGAGCGGCCCAAGGGGTTAACGGTATCCAAAGTGACACCCCACTCAAAATCAGTCACACCAGAAACCACGGGCACGTGATCGTGGGTGTAGATGTCTCCAGCCTTTTTGCCGACCGTATCTACGGCCCAGGTAGAAGGCGTTACGCCAGAACCCGTCGTAACGATGGGCACAGAAGACACTTGGTTGAGGTTGACGGGCATGCCGTTCACCGTGTATTCACGTGCCTCAATGCCCGTAGCCAACAAGTAGCTCTGAACGAAGTAGGACGTGTTCTTGCTGTCTTCGAAGAATTGAACCTTTACGTCTACGATGACCGTATCACCCGTCGCATTTTCGTGGTGCACGTGTGCTACGCCAACGACGGGGGTTCCGCTCAAAGCAGCAGCCGTAGGGCCCGCGATGCTTTGGCCCGCATCGGCATTATTTACGTAGAAGTTGGGTACGCCGCTCGTAGGGAAGGCGTTATTCAAAAGGGTTTGAACGGGAGTTTCTAACAAATCGCCGGTGTGCGACGCAAAACCGATCACGCGAATGTTGCTATCGCCCTCCACGTTGTAGCGGCGCTGCTCTTTCAACATCAAGGCGGCTCCGTTGGGGCAGTACTGACACCAGGTACCAGTGGTCTCGATCAAGAATGCCTTCTGGTCTTCCGTCACCACCAAATCGTCCGTGATGTACTTCTCGGGAGTGGGGTCAGGCTCAGGCTTGGTGCAGCTGGCAGCCACCAAAGCGAGGATAGAAAGCGATAAAATCTTTTTCATTTGGATAATCGTGTAGGATTCAAGGTCTAAATGTACGACACTACCCTCTACTTGTGCACACAGATGCGCAAGGGAAGGTGGTCGGATGCGCCTCCGTAGTAGGTACCTGCGTAAAAGGTGGGTTTAAGAGAGAGTTGGCCTGCGGTATTCTCACTCAGTCCAAACGAAAACGCCCTGTAATTCCCTTGCCATGAGGAAGATGAACGCCTCCAGACACTGTCTAGGTGGCTCCATTTTTGGCCGAATGCGTAGGTGCCCCAAGTCCCCGTTTGATGAAGATGCACATAGCCGAGAGCTTCCATCCAGCTAGCCAGAGGACCTCGCGGATCGCTGTTCATGTCTCCCAAGATGAAGTCCGAGGGCCCCTCCCGAGCAAAGCTCGTCAGAGAGGACTGCCGGTAGGCTGGATTGGACCGCCGCCGTGAGGGCAGGTGCCACCAACTCAACACCAAGGTGTCCAAGGGCGCCTCACGCCGCACAAACGTGGTCATAACCGCCGATCGCGAGCGTTCCACGGCTTCATTGGCAATTTGTCCAGCTTTGAGTAGTTCCCACCGCTCCGAATGGTAAAGTACCACGATGTCGATGCCCCGCGCATCAGGTCCTTCCTCGTAGTACTGCCAAAGCGGCCATTCCCAAGGAAGCTGCTGTATCAAGGCGTCCATGACCGCCGGCGATTCCACCTCGCAAAGACCAATAAAATCGGGAACGTCCGCCCCTGCAGCGGTACGCAAACCCTTGGCCAGAGCCGTTACCTTTCGGTAAAAGCGGTAGGAAGTCCAGGCCTTGGCTCCCTCGGGGGTGAATTCCTCGTCGTAGGTCAAGGGGTCGTCGACCGTATCAAAGGCATTTTCGACATTCCACCAGAGGATACGAACGGAATCCACTTCCTGCCCATAAAGCGAACTCCCCAGAAATAGGCCTAGCCAAACAAGGACGCAACTTCGGTACAGCATGGGCGCAAGATGGCACGCCCTTTATGCCCAGTCGTCCACGCACCGGTACAAACGGCTAGCGTCCGGCAGAAGGCGCGCCCAAGCAGGAGCCTCAGCGAATTCGGAACAAGCAGGCGTCGCCGTAGGAAAGGAAGCGGTAGTCCTTTTGGAGGGCTTCCGCGTAGAGGTCCTTCCAAACAGGGCCAATGCCCGCAGCGACGAGCAAGAGCAAGGTGCTTTGAGGTTGGTGGAAATTGGTCATCAAGAGATCGACCATCTGAAAGCGGTAAGGGGGCGCAATCAAAATTTGGGTTTGCCCTTGGTAGCCTTTCATACCGCGGCTGCGCAAGTTCTGGGCCAAGGCCTCCAAGGCCTCCTCACGGCTGCACTCGGGCAATTCGTCATCGTATGCGGCCCATTGGGGGAGGAGGGAAGGCAATTCCCAGCCCGTCCGCGCCATGCGCCCGAGCAAAAACACGCTCTCCAGCGTGCGGGCCGCCGTCGTACCTACGGCCCAGATGGGCCGGCCATCGCGGAGGGCTTCGATGGTCTCCAGGGAGACGTGAATCTCTTCGGCATGCATGGGGTGTTCGCCCATCTGGTCCGACGAAACCGGCTGAAAGGTCCCGGCCCCCACGTGCAGCTTCACCCGCTGCAGGTCCCAGCCAAGGCCTACCACCTCGTCCAAACGCTCGGACGTCCAATGCAAGCCTGCGGTTGGGGCCGCGACCGAGCCTTCCGCTCGGGCAAATACCGTTTGGTAGCGCTCGGCATCGGCGGCTTCGGCCGCGCGCTGCATGTAGGGGGGGAGAGGAAGGTTTCCGCGCTCCTCTAGGATTTCTGACCAGGTAGCGCCCGTACTCCAGGAAAAGCGCACGATGGACACATCGCCATCGATGCTGAGGCGTTCGGCCTGGAGCCCGTTGAGTTCTAGCACGCGATCGGCCTTCCATTTCTTGGAAAAGCGCACCTTGCAGCGGGCTACGAGTTCACCCGTCGCGGCCATGGCCTCTTCGACCGAACCGGCTGCTGGACTGAGGTAAAACAGTTCAAACGGCTGGCCCTCGCCCCGAGGGAAGTACAGACGTGCCTGGACGACGCGGGTTTCGTTCAATACCAAGTGGCCCCCGTTCAAAAATTCCACCGCTTCCAAGGCGGCTGCGATGTCTCGAACTTGGAGGTGCTTCGGAGCAGCCCCCTGGGCATACACCAGCAATTTGGCAGCATCACGAGGTTCGACGGCAAACTGCGCAATGCGCGCATCCGGCAAGTCGTAGGTAAAATCGGCAATCTGCAGTCCGCGGGGATCCATGGCCGCAAAGATAGCCGAGGCTTTGGCCTACCTTCGTGCCTATGCCTAAAGTCGTGTTAGCGGTAATCAACGATTTGCATTCGGACCAGCGCGTGCACCGAAGCTGCATGGTCTGGCAAGAGATGGGCTATGAGGTCGTGCTCGTGGGCCGAACCTACCCCAATCCCGCCCCGCTGACGCGCCCCTACCGCACCGAACGCTTCACCTGTTTTTTTCACCGAGGCCCCCTTTTCTACCTAGAATTTCAATGGCGCTTGTCGGACGCCTTGCGTCGGGAAAAACCAGACGTCTATCTGGCCAACGATCTCGACACCCTATGGCCCAACGCCTACTGGGCGCGCCGCCGTCGTAAAGCTCTGGTCTACGACAGCCACGAGTATTTTTTGGGCGCACCGGAGCTGGAATCGCGCCCCTTTATTCAAGGCCTTTGGCGCTGGGTGGAAAAGCGCTGCTTCCCGCGCATCACGGCAGGCATCACGGTCAATACCAGCATTGCACAGGCCTATTATGCCGAATACGGGCAGTCGCTGAATGTCGTTCGGAACGTGCCTCTCTTGCCCGAGGAAGGACTGCCCTTCCCACCGACTGGGGACGACCAGCAGGAAGCCCGCCGCTTGGACGCCTGCCGCGAACTCAACCTCCCCACAGACCGCCCCATTTGGATCCTCCAAGGCGCAGGAATTAACATCGACCGCGGGGCGGAAGAACTCCTTGAAGCAGTAGGCCAAGATCCGAAGGCCTTGCTGCTCATCGTAGGTTCCGGCGACGCCTTGCCCCACCTTCAACGCAGCGCAGATTCCCAGGGCTGGAGTGACAGCAAAGTCCGCTTCATCGGTCGCGTGCCGCGCGAGGCGCTGCGCCGCTACACCCAAGCCGCTCACCTCGGGTTCTCCCTAGATAAACCCAAAAGCCAGAACTACCGTTGGAGCCTGCCCAACAAACTCTTTGACTACTTCCAAGCGGGTATCCCCGTCATCGCCAGCAACCTGGTCGAAGTCGCCGCGCACCTCGGCGCTGCAGGACGGGTCATCCCAGAAACGACGCCCGAAGCCATCTTGAGCGCCGCGAACGAGCTCCTCCAACCCGATGCCTACCGCGGTGCCGTTCAAGCTGCCCAGCAGGCGGCCCACCGCTACCACTGGGACCACGAAAAAGAGACCTGGAAGCAGCTGATTTGCCGGTTGAACGGGGAAAAGACCGTGCATGTCTGGTCCATGGACCGCCTGGAACCGCCGCCCTACGGCGGCACCCTGGAAGTGGCAGGTCAGGTCGAAAACCTCGTGCAAGCTGGCTACCAGGTAGTGGTACATGCCACTACCAAGGCTGCCCTAGCACATACCCAGGCGCTACGACTTAGCGAACACCCGGGTGTGCAGTTCAAGACCTACCGCCGCAGCCCGTGGGCCATCCTTTCGTGGAACCGACCTTACATCGTGGGGAGTCGTAGTACGCCGCTGCTACACGAGGCCTTGACCACCGCAAAAGGGAAGCACGTGGTGCAGGGAACCCACCTCACCGGACTCGATTTTCCGGCGGAAGCCATTCTTCGATGGCACAACCCGGAGGCCCAGTACTACCAAAGTTTGGCGAGCTATTCGACCGGGCTCAAGCGGGCGTATTTGCGCTGGGAGGCGGCGAAGCTGCTGCGTTGGGAACGCAACCTGGCCCAGCGTTGGGCAGGACCTGTATGGACCTTGACGCCCGGGGACGCCCAAGCCTGGCAGGCGATGGGAGGTACTGCCGCCACCATCGTTCCCCCGCAGAAGCGATTCCATGGGACACCACCTGCACACGAAGCGGCCCTAAAAAGCCTCCTGGTTCCTGGGAAATTTTCGGTCGTGGAGAACGAGCGTGCCGCCCGCTGGACCGCCAATCTCCCGGTGGCCGTCACCTGGGCAGGGCATGATTTTTCGGAAGATCTGCAACAGCTCGCAAGGAACACCGGCGTGCAGATCCTCGACCGCCCCGACGATGCACGTATGGCTCAGGCTTTCCAGGACGCGTCGATGGTCCTCGTCCACGCGGAACACAGCTTGGGCCTCAAACTAAAACTCATTCAAGCGCTGTACCAGGCGCGTTGGATTGTGGCACACAAAGCCGCGGTACATGGACTTGATTGGACGCCTGAAATGGGCATTTTCACCTACGACAGCCCGGAAAGCCTCGCAGTGGCTGTGGAAGCCGCAGCAAAAAGCCCATGGGATGCCCAGCGGGCGGAGGCAGTCAAAGCGGCCCGCCGTCCGTGGACGGAACCGAGCTCCCTAGCGAAACTTTTGGATTAAAGCGTGCGCTGCACCGTGCTGCTGATGCTGCCATTGGCGCATTTCCAGGTTTGGTGCGGGAATTTGAGCAGCAAGGCATAGTCGTGCGTAGCCATGAGGATGGTGCGACCGGATGCCGAAATCTCCTCCATCAAGTGCATGATTTCTTCGGAGGTGTGCGGATCCAAGTTCCCGGTCGGCTCATCTGCGAGGATCAGTGGGGGATTGTTCAAGAGCGCCCGCGCAATAGCGACACGCTGTTGTTCCCCGCCAGACAAACGGAAGGGCATCTTGTGCTCTTTGGTGGCCATGCCCACGCGCTTAAGCACCTGTTGAATGCGGTCCGCATTTTCCGATTTGTTGTGATGGCCGGTTGCTTGAAGGACAAAGTCGAGGTTGTCATAGACACTTCGATCCATCAGCAATTGAAAATCTTGGAAGACGATGCCCAAGTTTCGGCGCAAAAAAGGAATGTCCGAATCCTTCAACGCGCGCAAATCGTAGCCCACTAAGTGCCCTTCGCCCACCGTTAAGGGCAGGTCGGCGTACAATGTTTTGAGCAAAGAGGACTTTCCGGAACCGGTCGCGCCGATCAAATACACGAAGTCGCCTTGCTGCATTTCAAGGTTTATCTGGTTCAAAATCAGATGGTCACCTTGATAAATGTCCGCGTTTTTGAGGGATAGAATGGGGTTTGAAGAGGACATAGGCATGGTTTATGCCACAAATTAACAGGATTTTCGTGGTCCGGACTACCTTTATGCTACTGACAATGATGCGAAGATTACTTCTACTAGCGTTCTTGGTCGGGGCCGCAGCGGCTCATGGCCAGGCTCCTTTCTCCCACGCCACCCCCCAATCCATCTACGCGGATAGCCGAGGTTTGTTTGACCGAGCGCTCTACGCTCCCGCCGCGGAAGGCTTCGGGGAGGTCCTCCAAGCTGTGGATGCACAAACCGATTTAGCCGAGCAGGCCGCCTTCTTCAAGGCCATCTGTGCAGTGCGTTTGCTCAACCGCGATGCGGGCGACCAGGTGCTGGCTTTCCTGGATGCCTACCCCAGCACGGCTCGCCGCAAGGAAGCTGTTTTGGAAATGGCCGAATATTCCTTTAACCGCCGCCGCTACAACGATGCCCGCGATTGGCTGCGCCGCCTAGACGGTCTGTACCTCCCCAAGGCGGAACGTGCCGAAGTACAATTCAAACTCGGCTATTCGCATTTCTTGCTGGAAGAGTACGATTTAGCCCGTCCACAACTGGCCGCGGCGAAAGCCACCAAGTACCCCATTGCGGCTTCGGCCCAGTACTACTACGGCCACATCGCCTACTTGGATACCAACGATGTGACGGCGATGGAAAATTTGGAGCCCTTGCAGAACCATGAAGAGTTCGGCATGGTGGTTCCCTACTACTTGGCCCAAATCTATGCGCGTCAAGGCCTGGACGACAAGCTGTTGAAGCTGGGTGAATCCTTGCTCAAGAACGCCACGGCCAAGCGCACTCCAGAGATTGCCAAACTGATTGGCCAAAGCCTCTACAAGAAAAAGCGCTATCCCGAAGCCTTGCCCTACTTGGCGATGCACCGCGATTTGGGCGGAAAAATGACCGCCGACGACTACTACCAGCTCGGGGTGGTCAATGCGCAGACGGGGCATTACAAAGAGGCAATTCAGGCCTTGAACAAGATTTCCAACAACGCGGGTCAGGTGTCTGAATTCGGGCTGTACCTCTTGGCCGACTGCTATGTGAAAGAGGGCCAAATGGAGGAAGCGCTCAATGCCTTCAAAGCGGTGAGTGAACTGGCCAAAGATCCGGTCATCCTCGAAGAATCCGCCTTCCAAGCGGCCAAATTGACCTACAAGAGTTCGAGCCCCTTTGGCGATGCCATTGACATGTTTAAGCGATTCCTGAGCGACTTCCCGCAAACAGAGCACCGCCGCGAGGCCAATGAATACCTGGCCAACCTCTACATCACGTCCAAAGACTACGGACGCGCCATGGAGGCGATCGTCCAAACGGGCATGGGCACGATGGCCATGCGCGAAGCCTACCAGCGTGTGGCCTACTTCCGGGCCGTGGAATTTTTCCAAGTGAGCGACTGGAGTGGCGCACAGGAATACTTCAATAAGTCCTTGGGTTATCCGCAGAATTTGACCTTTGTGGCCTTGAGCCATTTCTGGTTGGGCGAATTGGCCTACCGCAAGGGCGATGCCCAGGAAGCGCTCGCTCAATTTGAGTCCTTCTTGAAGACCCCCGGCAGCTACACTTTGACCGAACGTCCCACCGCCCTCTACAACAAGGCGTACTGCTTGTACAAGTTGGATAGATTGGAAGATGCCTCGGCGGCTTTCCGCGTCTACCTCCAGGATGCCAAAGGCAAGGACCGCAAGATTGAAGATGCCACCTTGCGTCTAGCCGATCTCTACTTCTTGCTCGGTAAGCACGCTTTGGCACAGGAGTACTATGAAAAATCGGTCCGACTAGACGCCAACGGCCGCTATGCCGGATACGCCCAATTCCAGCAAGCGCTGTGTATGGGCTTGTTGGGCAAGGATGCCCAAAAGATGGCCACCTTGCGCTCCCTCGCCGCGGCCAATACGGAAAACGACGCCTACGGGGGTAAATACTCGGACGAGGCCCAGTACGAACTGGCTCAAACGCAGCTCCGCCGAGGCGAAAACAGCGACGCCGAAGCCTCCTTCAAGGCCTACATGCGCCGCGTACCCAACTCGGAAAAAGCGCGCCGTGCCGCGTTGAACATCGCCATTGCCCAACGCAACGACCAGCGTTTGGATGCGGCCATCGCCTCCTTCCAGGACATCGTGAAGAAATACCCTGGAACGCCCGAAGCACGCGAGGCTATCACGACCGCCCGCAGCGTCTACGACGAGGCCAACCGCATTGACGACTACTTGACCTGGGTGCAGGGCATCGATTTTGCCCAAATCCGCGCCAGCGA
Source organism: Schleiferiaceae bacterium (assembly GCA_023260615.1). GTDB lineage: Bacteria > Bacteroidota > Bacteroidia > Flavobacteriales > Schleiferiaceae > TMED14. Next base: position 18,741 of record JALQUY010000006.1, on the reverse strand, counting down.
ATTGGACAGCGTTGCCTACATGTCGGCCTACGACAAGTATGCCTCCAGCAAGTTTGACGAAGCGATGGCGGGCTTTGACCGCTACATGAAGCGCTTCCCCGACGGATTCTTTACGGTGAAGGCCAACCACTACGCGGGCGAATCTGCACGTCGATTGAACAAAGCGGAGGAGGCCTTGGGCTACTTCCGCAAGGTCACGCAAGCGCCTGTGGGCGAGCACCACATCAATGCTTGGACGTGGATTTTGCGCATTAGTTCGGCCCGAAAGAACGCCGACGAAATGCTCATCGCCGCGGAATCAGTCCTCGCTTTGAGCGACGACCCCAGCCTGCTTCGCGAGGCCAATGTCGCCATGATGCGCGGCCACCAAGCCTTGAAGCACCTAGAGGTAGCGTATGGCTATTCCGAGGTAGTGGCGGCCGACGAGCGCAATAGCCCAGAAGTTCGTACCGAAGCCAAAGCCAATGTGGCACGCAACGCGATGACGATGGCCATGGGTAAGCGAATTCGGAAGGCAGATTTCCTTACCTCGTGGGGCGACACCGGCTTGGAGCCGAGCCAACGCGAATGGGTGACAAAGTCGCTGAGCGCCTATGCGGAATTGAAGAAGAACGGTCCCGCGGTCCTTCAGGCGGAGGCTTCCTACTACCAGGCCTTGATTTTGTATTTGGACGGATCGCATTCGGCCTCCAACGAAGAAATCTTCTGGCTGATTGACAATTTGCCCGGTCAAGGAGAATGGCGCTTTAAAGCCCTGCTGATCTTGGCGCACAACTACGACGCTTTGGACGATACATTCCAAGCGAACTACACCTTGGACTTCATCATCGCCGAAAACTTCATCGCTGAAACGGTGGAGCAAGCGAAAGCCTTCCAAGCTATTTTGAATACCCCCGCCGAAGACGCCAGCGGCCCTGAAGTGGACACCATCATTGAAACGCCTACGCTCCCATGAAACGCATTCTCTTCTCTCTTCTGACTTTGACGGCGGCAAGCGTGTGGGCGCAGCCGGTGATGAACGGTATTGAAATTTCGGTCACGGAAAAGTACAAGGCTCAAGTAGCCGAGGGCATCAAAATCACGGGACAACCCAACGTGATGGACACCACCGTCGAGAAACTTCCGGTCGCTATTAGCGTGCGAAACCGCACCTGGGTGCCCGAGCCTCGCATGGAAGCCATCCCCCCATTGAAAATCAGCCGCACCAAGTTGGAGCGCTTGCCTGCAAACACGGTGCACATGGCGCTCGGCAACTACGCCACCGCCGATGTGGGGTTTGCCTTGGGCAATGCGCGGTCAGATCTACAGCGTTGGGGCGTACAAGGGCAGCATTTTTCCACGCAGGGAGGCTTTAAGGCAAATGACGCCACGGGCAATCCTCTGAATGTCTACAACCGCACCACCTGGATGGAAAACAGCCTCTCTGGGCAGTATGCACGCATTATTGGCCGCGGTCGCTTGAGCACCGAAGCATCTGCCGACTGGAACCGCTACGCGTTTTATGGCATGCCTTTGACAGCGAGCAATGCGGCAGATACAGCCGCTTCAGCTCCTGGACGCTGGACGCAGGACTACCAAGTAGGCCTGTCCTACCTCCAAAGCCGAATCCGTCGAAAGCAAGTCTTCCACGGAGCCGAACTCACCGGCCACCACTGGATCGACCAAGGAGGTCGTCAAGTGGAAAGTGGTCTCGCAGGGGGCATCGACTGGCGCTTGCCCGTCCAGGATGTCTTCTTGGAGTTGCCCATCTCACGGATCCTGGAACCACCTCATGCAAACGGCGAATACGGACAGCCTCGGCCTGCCCGTGGGCCCCGTGGATTATTGGTCTGCGCAGTTTTCACCAGCGGTATCGGACAGTGTGGGGTCCATCTACTTCCGTGTGGGTTTAAATGCCATTTTCACGGGACAAGGAAGCGCCTGGGACAAGCCCTACTTGCCCCCCGTGGTGCATTTAGAGTTTCCTCTGGTCAAGCAGGTGTTGAATTTGTACGCGGGTCTCGAAGGTTCAGCCGACAATGGGGGTATGCGCGCTCGGGTTGAGGCTATGCCTTTCTTGAGTGAAGCTGCGAACTACGAAGCGGTTCGGCAAGCGAGTTTGTATGCCGGTGCCTCTGGTCGTCTAACCTCTACGATGGGCTATCGCTTCGGTATTCGCCAGCGCTCTTACGCGAATTATGCCATGTACACGCGGGATTGGTCCAATTGGACATCAGCTGGAGATAGCGGTCGATTTAATGTTCAGTATGTGGGCGTGACGATGTTGGAGCCCTCGGGTGAACTTAGTTTCCAAAATGGCTTGGGCTGGGAGGTACGCGCTTTTGCGACTTTGCGCACGGCTACCCGAAACGACGGCGGGACCCTCTACCACGTTCCATCCTCAGAAATCGGTGGTCAGGCCTTCTTTAATTTGAAGGATAAAATTCGCTTCGAATCTACCATCATCTACCGCGGAAGCCGCTTGGCACAAGGGGAAAATGGGGATGAAACCTTA
>JALQUY010000006.1:0-16061 GCA_023260615.1 Schleiferiaceae bacterium | reverse complement strand
GGGAGCGAGAAATGCGCTCTTGTTGAAAAAAATGTTGATAAACGGGCGGGTTTTTCTTTTGGGTACACCCCTAGGAAAAATGCCGAAGTTATCTTTGTTGGATAGACTATTTACCCGTTAAAACATGAGTGAAGCCAAGCAATACAGCGCGGATAGTATCCAGGTCCTTGAAGGACTCGAAGCCGTTCGTAAACGTCCCGCGATGTACATCGGCGATGTGGGCCAAAAAGGTCTGCACCACTTGGTCTATGAAGTTGTTGACAACTCCATTGACGAAGCGCTTGCCGGCCATGCCACATCCGTAGAAGTAACGATCAACGAAGGCAATTCGATCACCGTCAAAGACGACGGTCGCGGCATTCCCGTGGCCATGCACACCAAGGAAAACCGTTCGGCGCTGGAAGTGGTTATGACCGTCCTGCACGCAGGGGGTAAGTTTGACAAGGATTCCTACAAGGTTTCGGGCGGATTGCACGGGGTAGGGGTATCCTGTGTGAACGCCTTGTCGACGCACCTGGAAGTGCATGTCCACCGCGATGGCAAGGAATACCAACAGGAGTACTCCATTGGTAAGCCTCTGTACCCCGTGAAGGAGATTGGGAACTCGGACTACCGCGGTACCATCGTGACCTTCCAGCCCGACACGAGCATTTTCTACGAGTCGGTTTACCAATACGATATCCTCGCTGCGCGTTTGCGCGAACTGTCCTATTTGAACCGCGGTATCCGCATCCAATTGACGGACTCACGTGATCTCGACGAAAATGGCGTGGCGCGCACAGAGGTTTTCCACTCTGAGGGTGGCTTGCGCGAGTTTGTCGCCTACGTGGATCAAAACCGTGAAGCGCTTATCCCTGAGCCCATGTACATGGAAGGGGAAATTGACGGCATCCCCGTAGAGGTGGCCATGGTCTACAACACGAGTTACTCGGAGAATATTCACTCCTACGTCAACAACATCAATACCCACGAGGGGGGTACGCACTTGGCGGGTTTCCGTCGTGCTTTGACCCGAACGCTCAAGAAGTACGCCGATGAGAGCGGCATTCTCACCAAGGAGAAAGTAGAGGTAGCCGGCGACGACTTCCGCGAAGGTCTCTCTGCGGTCATTTCCGTGAAGGTCATGGAGCCCCAGTTTGAGGGTCAGACCAAAACCAAGTTGGGCAACTCCGAAGTTTCGGGTGCCGTTGATCGTTTGGTAGGCGAAATGCTGACCAACTATTTGGAGGAGCACCCTGCAGAGGCGCGTACCATCGTTCAAAAAGTAGTACTCGCTGCAAAAGCCCGTATCGCTGCCCGCAAGGCGCGCGAAATGGTGCAGCGCAAAACCGTTTTGGGTGGCAATAGCTTGCCTGGAAAGTTAGCGGACTGTTCAGAGACAGATCCCGCACAATGCGAAATCTTCCTGGTAGAGGGTGATTCGGCAGGCGGTACGGCTAAGCAAGGCCGCGACCGTAAGTTCCAAGCCATCATGCCCTTGCGCGGTAAGATTTTGAACGTAGAAAAGGCCATGCAGCACAAGGCCTTTGAGAACGAGGAAATCCGCAACATCTTCACGGCATTGGGCGTAAGTCTGGGTACCGAAGAGGATAGTAAGGCCTTGAACACCGCGAAGCTGCGCTACCATAAAATTGTCATCATGTGTGACGCTGACGTGGACGGTTCGCACATTGCTACCTTGATTATGACCTTCTTCTTCCGCTACATGAAAGAGCTCGTGGAGAATGGCTATGTCTACATCGCATCTCCTCCCTTGTACTTGGTGAAGAAGGGCAGCAAGTCTGCCTACGCTTGGAACGAAGGGCAGCGCGACCAAATTGCCCGCGAATTAGGCGGTGAAGAGCAGAGTGGTGTGACCATCCAGCGCTACAAAGGTTTGGGTGAAATGAATGCGGAGCAGCTTTGGGAGACCACTATGAATCCCGAAGGTCGTACGCTCAAGCAAGTCACCATCGACAACGCCTCTGAAGCGGACCGCATCTTCTCTATGCTCATGGGCGATGACGTTCCTCCTCGCCGCGAATTCATCGAGAAAAACGCCCGTTACGCTCGTATCGACGCGTAAGCCGACCTACCTTTGCTGGAACCATTTTAAGTCCTCAAACTCATGAAAATTACAGTTGTCGGAGCAGGTAACGTAGGTGCCACATGTGCGGAAGCCATGGTACGTATGGAGCTCGCTACCGAAATCGTGTTGCTCGACATCAAAGAAGGCTTTGCGGAAGGCAAAGCCATGGACATGAACCAGTGTGCCACCCTCCACGGCTTTGACGCCAAAGTAAAGGGTGTGACCAGCGATTACGCGGCTACGGCAGGTTCTGAAGTGGTGGTCATCACCTCAGGATTGCCCCGCAAGCCAGGCATGACGCGTGAAGAATTGATTGGCACCAATGCGGGCATCGTTCGTTCGGTGGTTAGCAATGCGTTGGCGCATTCTCCCAATGCCATCATCGTGGTGATTTCCAATCCGATGGACACCATGACCTACTTGGCTGCCAAGGAGAGCGGCCTTCCCAAGAACCGCATCATTGGCATGGGTGGCATCTTGGACAGCAGCCGTTTCAAGTACTACCTGTCCGAAGCCATGGGCGTTCCCGCCAGCGATTTGCAGGGTTCCGTCATCGGCGGTCACGGCGACACGACCATGATTCCTTTGACGCGTTTGGCGACCTACCAGTCTACCCCTGTTTCTTCTCACTTGTCCGAAGAGAAATTGGCGGAAGTGAAAGCGGCCACCATGGTGGGCGGCGCTACCTTGACGGGCTTGATTGGCACGTCAGCGTGGTATGCTCCCGGTGCAGCTGGTGCTGCTCTAGTAGCGAGCATTGTACGCGACCAAAAGAAAGTTTTCCCCTGTTGCGTTTACCTCGACGGCGAATACGGCCAAAGCGACATCTGCTTGGGCGTGCCCGTGGTGATTGGCAAAAACGGCTGGGAGAAGATTGTAGACTACAAACTCAACGACGAAGAGCAATCCGCTTTCAACAAGAGTGCGGACGCGGTTCGCGCCATGAACGCGGTGCTGGGCACGTTGTAAGGAGTTCGTCTTTTTTTCCAAACCAGGTATACCGGTGCTGCGCAAGCCACCGGTATATTTTTTTTCGGCCAGGTAGGTGCGCGTAAATCCAGCCTAGCACGGGGTAGGGGAAGGGAAGAATGCGTAAGCATTTCCCAATGGCGTCTGCGCCGATCCAATGCTGCTCGCCGGCTACTAAGATGACTTCATCCGGCCAAACGTCCCCGGGTGCATACCGCCGCTTCCATTCCTGTGCCCAATCGCCTTGCAAGGGGCTGTACCGAAGGCGCTTGCCGCGGTCGCGACGCATCAACCAGCGCACGGCGCCTTGGCAGAGCGCACAGGGGCCGTCAAAGAGGAGCACCCATTCGGGGCTAGGGCTAGAATCCATGGGTCTTCACCCATCGACCGACGTGTTGGCCATCTTGAACGATGTAGACGCCTGCGGGCCAATGTTCCGTTGAAATGTACAGGGGCGCTTGGGCCGCACCCGTCCAGAAGATTTGGCCTTGAACATTGATAACCTGAAGGTCTCCGCTGGCCCCGTCCACCCAGAAACCTTGCTGTCCCGGATTGGGGAAGAGGCGGAGCGATTCTGCGGGACTCCGGTCTGAGAAGGGCCATTCGGGCAGGCCAATCGAGGTGGTGTCGCCCGCGTAAAAACGCAATCCGCCCGTGGAAAGGCCGAGCACCATTTCGGGCTTGCCGTCGCCGTCCATGTCTGCAATGGCGGGAGCGTTGAGGCGGCCTTCGCGGAGCCACTGGCGCCGAACGGGCATTCGGGGCACCAGGGTGAAGCGCATGTCGGGGCGCAAACTGTCGGTCCCCAACGCAGGCATCGTGCAGCCGTTCGACGTGATGGAGTTGTTGTTAAAGACGTCGCCGTAGGTGTGCGAGGGGTAGGACGTGGGCGTGGCAGCCACATGCACGTCCGAACTCGCCACATTCTTGCTGAAGCAAATTTCTACGAGCAGGTTAGAGGTGCCGTCATAGTCAAACGGCGTCTGCAGGGTGATGGTGTTCCACCCCTGGGTGGGCACGTGGATGTAGGAGTACACCAGTTGGCCGCTGGGCGCAAAACCATTCAAGCTGTCCAGAGTCGTGTGGCCAATTTTAATGCTGAATCCTTGGCTTAAGTAGGGCGCTGAGGAGGACGTCACATTCAGACTTAAGTGGGTGATCCGGCTATCGACGAGGCCTGACCCGGCCAATTCATCGGCCCGAATGAGGTACTGATGCCTGCCCGTACGCTTGCTGCTTCCCCAAGGCGTTTCCAACAAGCTGCTCGTCGCGGTCGCCCCTGTTCCAAGGGTGAAATCCACCGAGCTTGGGGCATTTTGGGTAAAACCTAAAGAGTCCAATTGGAAGACCCCTGAATCCGCAGTGCCCAAGGCCAAAAAGGGTCGGCCGTCGATGTTGACGTACCTCGGGACCGCCCGCCCCGAAGACGTCTGAGCGTAATCCGCGTCGATGGCGCCAAATTTATCGGTGACCAGCGTGAAGGAGGCCAATTGGTTTTCAAAATAGGCCACGTCGCCTTGGCCGTTCCCCACCAGCAAGTCCACATCCCCGTCTCCATCTAGGTCCGCCAATTCGGGGCTCGCAAACTGCCCCACGTCAATGCCTTGGTAGGCCGAACTTACTTGGCCCGTGAATGCGGGGCTGAAGAAACTTCCGGTATTCGCCCAGAAGGCAAGTTTGCCATCGCTGCGGCCAATGACCAAATCCAGTAGGCCGTCGCCATTGAGGTCGGCGGCACTCGGGGCGCACCATTCGGCCTTGAGGGCGGCTTGCGCAGGTGCCGACACGCTCATAGGGCTCAGTTGCCAATCGGGGTGGCTGGCGGTGCCTACATTTTTCCAGTACTCGACCCCGTGTGAGGTGCCCACGAGCAAATCGAGCAGGCCATCCGTGTTGAGATCGGCCAGGTAGGGTACGGCGTAGCGGCCGGCGTCTAGCATTTGGCTCTGCAAGAAACTAGAATCCGCCAAGGTCCAAATCGGTGCAGTCGCACTTCCGGTATTATCGTACAGCCAAATGCATGTATCGCTGACATTCATGGGCATGGTGGGTGCAGCGATTATTTCGGGGCTGCCATCCAAATCCACGTCTACTTCCGAGAACATGGGATAAATCAAGTTGACGGGAATGGAAGCGTTGGGCCAGGTACTGTCTTGCGATTCAATATTCGCCACACTGGTGCTTCCCACATTAAAACCAGCCACCGCGGTGGTGAAGCTGACGTCGCCCAGCAAGATGTCCAGCAGTCCGTTGCCCGTCAGGTCGGTCGCTAAGAGGGTAGAGCCCGAATGCAGCCCACCCTCCGCGAGCGCACCTGCACCCAAGCTGCCCGTACAGGCATCAATAGTGATGGCATTGGTCAAGTTGTTCTCCAAAAAGTCTCCCCAGCAGGCGTCGGCGCGGCTGAAGTCCAAACCGCAACTGCTGCTATTGCTGTGGAACTCTACCGCAGTCGCTTGCTGGCCAAAGGTCAGTATGTCTACCGTTCCGTTGCCATCCACGTCCCGAATGGCCGGCACGTCCGTCGAATTCACGAGTAAGTTAATGGGGTTGGTCCCCGTCGTATAGGTGGAGTAGAGGTAGGTGCCGCTCAAGGCCCAGGTGTAGTGGACGAAGCCGTTGATTCGGCTCGATTCATAGACACCTACGCCGTTCACGACGGAACAAAACAAATCCGGAATGCCATCGCAGGAATAGTCCGCAAAAACTACCCAGTTGTCCACTTCCGGGAAATGAGCCACCCATTGGGGCCGGAAGCGCCAGTGCCCACCTATCCGTTGAAACGGCAACCACCGGCTTCCCTCGCGGTCAAAAACAATCAGATCCTGCGTGCCGTCCCCATTGATGTCCAGATTGAAAAACTGTGCGTTGTTTAGTCCCCCGGCGAAGCCCAGCGCCAAGGAATCCGTCGCACTCGTCCACAACTGCGCCCGCGTGGACGGCGAAAACTGGTAGCTTTCTTGCGCTTCGGCCGGGGCAGCACCCAAGGCCAAAAGCAAGGCAAAAAGGAGGGCGAGGGGTGAAAATTTCATGCGCGTGGTGTCAAGTCCTAAAGGTCGGAAAACTGCCGCCGAATTCACGGTCCTTCATTTATTCGCTTGGAAGCCTTGAGTATGCGTTTTCATTCTGTTAGTATACCGCAAGAAGGACTATATTTGCCGACTATTTCCAAAAAGAAGAACCATGCAGAATAAAGGAGTTATCCGTCTGTTTGCCATCATTTTCGCCTTGGCATCCTTGTTTGAGCTTTCATTCAGCTATGTAACGAGCCAAGTAGAATCTGATATCGAAACCAAGTACGCCAACAATCCTGCCAAAATCCAATATGCGTTGGATTCACTGGCTAATGAGGTTGTGTACGACTTGGGTTTCACGTCCTACACCTACAAAGAGATCAAGTCCAAGGAAATGAACTTGGGACTCGATTTGCGCGGTGGTATGAACGTCATCCTTGAAGTAAGCGTACGCGACGTACTCAAAGGATTGGTGGGCAACGCTGAAGATGAGCAGTTCAAGGCCGCTATTGCCGCTGCGGACGCCGCACAGTCTAACAGTCAATTGGGCTATCTGCCCCTCTTTTTGGAAGCCTTGGACGCAGAGCGCGGCACGCGCCCCTTGAGCGATCCAGGCCTTTATGGAACGAAAGACATGACCGACCGTCTGGGCTTCAACGCCACGGACGAAGCCATCAAAGCGGCCATCACAGAAGACGTGGAGGCGGCTATCCAGAATGTGTACACCGTATTGAAGGCGCGTATCGACCAGTTTGGCGTCGTTCAGCCTAACATCCAGCGCTTGGATGGAACAGGCCGCATCTTGGTAGAACTTCCCGGTGTCAAGGATCCCGTGCGTGTTCAGCGCCTTTTGCAGAGCACCGCGCGATTGGAGTTCTGGCGCGCTGATTTGGGAGCGGCTTGGATGCAGTACATGGTGAACGCCAACGAGAAGTTGCGCTCCATTGTAGAAAACCCCAATAAAAACGCTGCAGAAGTGAGCGAAAGCGCGGAAGGTGCAGCAGATCTCACCTTGCCTACGGCTATTGGCGAGGAAGGTGCAGAAGCTTCTTCAGAGGAAGTTGCTGCCGTTTCCGATGCACCCGCAGCTACGGATTCTTCCGCTTTGGCCTTCAACCCGCTGTTGAACCTCTTCCAGTTGAACGTCAACCCACAGACCTTCGTACCTAATGAGGGTCCGGTGATTGGTTACGCATTGACTCGCGATACGGCCACCATCAACGACTACTTGAGCATGCCCGAGGTGCGCAACCTCATCCCCGGCAATGCACGCTACGTTCGTTTTGCATGGACGCGCCCCGAAAACGAAAGCGAAGTCACGCTCCTGATCGCCCTTCAAGGCAACCGCAACAACGAACCTGAATTGGACGGTGGTGTCATTGTAGATGCACGTCAAGAGTTTGACCAAGGCAACAACCCTGTGGTGACGATGGCTATGAACGGCCAAGGTGCACAAATCTGGCAGCAGCTCACCAAAGAAGAGGGAGGCAAAACGCCAAAGGGCCACGTAGCCGTTGTACTGGACAACTTGGTCTACAGCTACCCCCGTGTAAACGGTGAGATTTCTGGAGGCCGCACGCAAATTGAAGGTGGCTTCAGCTTGGACGAGGCTACGGACTTGGCCAACGTCTTGAAGGCCGGTAAGCTCCCCGTTCCTGCACGCATCATTCAAAGTGATGTCGTGGGACCAAGCTTGGGTAAGGAGGCTATCTCTTCCAGCATGAACTCCTTTGCCTTCGCTTTGCTCATCGTATTGGTGTACATGGTATTCTACTACAGCGCTGCAGGTCTCGGTGCAAGCTTGGCCTTGATTGTGAACATGTTCTTCATCTTTGGCATTTTGGATGCCTTTGGTGCGGTCTTGACCTTGCCTGGTATGGCGGGTATCGTATTGACCATCGGTATGGCGGTGGATGCTAACGTACTGATCTACGACCGGATTCGCGAAGAGCTGGCCACGGGCAAAGCGGTGCGTACCGCCATTGCGGATGGCTATAAGTTCTCTCGTTCGGCCATCATTGATGCCAACGTAACCACCTTGTTGACGGCCATTATCCTATTTGTTTTCGGAACTGGTCCTATCCGTGGCTTCGCTACGACGCTGATTATCGGTATTGCTTCTTCGCTCTTCACGGCGATCTTCATCACGCGTTTGTTCTTTGAATGGCGCTTGAAGAAGTCAGAGACTATGAAGTTCTCTACCAAAGTGACTGAAAAGTGGTTCACGAATACCACCTTCAAGTTCATGAGCTTGCGCAAACCTGCGTACATCTTCTCTGCGATTTTGATCCTGGTGAGCTTGGGCTCCCTGTTTACACGTGGCCTGAGCTTGGGCGTTGACTTCGAAGGAGGTCGTACCTACCAGGTGCGTTTTGACCAACCCGTAGAAGTTGCAGCCGTCGCGAACGCCTTGGGTGCGCAATGGGTAGGAGAAGACGGCCGTGCGTTTACGCCCACGGTCAAGACCTTGGGTACGCCCGATCAAGTCGTAATCACCACCAACTACCGAGTGTCTGAAAATGGCGCGGATGTAGAAGAAGCCATGCAGGCTAGCCTGTACGAAGGCGTGAAGTCCTTCTACGCAACCCCCATTGAAGCCGCTGCCTTCACCAATCCCTCTGATGAAGAGGCCGTAGGTCTTGTAGCTTCCCGTCAAGTAGGTCCTACGGTGGCTGATGACATCAAGGACACGGCCGTTTGGGCAGTGATCTTCTCTTTGTTGGCCATCTTCTTGTACCTCTTGCTCCGCTTTAGCAAGTGGCAGTACTCCTTGGGTGCGGTAGCCGCTACGGTGCACGACACCATCATCGTTTTGGGTGCATTCTCTTTGTTGGACGGTGTGCTTCCTTTCTCTTTGGAAGTTGACCAAGCCTTCATCGCAGCCATCCTGACGGTTATTGGTTACTCGTTGAACGACACGGTCGTTGTGTTTGACCGTATCCGTGAGTACTTCGCGGGTAGCACCAAGCAGGAAATGAAGGAAGACGTGCTGGACAACGCGTTGAACGCTACGTTGAGCCGAACCTTCAACACCTCCTTCACGACCATCATCGTACTCTTGATCATCTTCATCTTCGGTGGTGAAGTTCTGCGCGGATTCATCTTCGCCATCCTCTTGGGTATTGTGATTGGTACGTACTCTTCGCTCTTCATCGCTTCGCCGGTGTTGCACGATACCTCCAAGCGTTTGGGCAAAGAGAAGGTTCAGGCCTAACTTTAGATCATGTTTCTATTCATCAGCACCGGAGAAGTAGTATTCCTGCTTTTTGCGGTGCTGATGCTTTTTGGTACCGACAAGTTGCCGGAAATCGCCCGGATGGCGGGCAGGACCATTAAGATGGTACGAAACGCCTCCAACGATTTGAAGGCGGAAATCACCAAAGCCGCCGATGCGGACCCCACGGTGAAGTCAGCCAAGGAAAGCATCCAAGAGATTAAAGACTCTATCGAAGACACGGTTGGTCGGTTGAAGTAAAAGCGACCATGCAGTATAAAAGAAGGGCCCTAGCGGCCCTTTTTTCATGTAGGACGAGATTTTTCCCTTGGGTTTTTAACAATTGCAGCCTTATTTGACCATTTTGAAGGGGGTCTTTGGTTGAAAAAATTGTTTTTTGACGCTATGTCACTTCAAAAACAGGGGGTACCTTTGTAAAAAATTACAAAACCCCATGGCAAAAGCACGTTTTTCCGGTCTTGAGCAAGCCAGCCAGCACAAGCCTATTGATTTCGTGAACCCCTTCACCAAATCCTCCGAGTACTACGGCTCGCATGTCTTCAATCAGAAGGCCATGCGCGAGTACATGTCCAAAGAAGCATACGAGAGCGTATTGAACGCTATCGAGAAGGGCAACAAGATTGACCGCGATATCGCGGACCAAGTGGCTACTGCCATGAAAGCCTGGTCCATTTCCAAAGGTGCTTCCCACTACACCCACTGGTTCCAGCCTTTGACGGGTGCTACGGCTGAGAAGCACGACGGTTTCTTTGAGCCCACCTCGGACGGCCACGCCATTGAAAAATTCAACGGGGGTATGCTGGTGCAAGCAGAGCCTGATGCATCGTCTTTCCCTAACGGCGGTATCCGCAATACGTTTGAGGCTCGCGGGTACACCGCTTGGGATCCTACGTCTCCTGCCTTTGTTTTTGGTAGCACGCTTTGCATTCCTTCTGTATTTGTTTCCTACACGGGCGAGGCGTTGGACCACAAAGTGCCTTTGTTGCGTGCACTCCAGGCAATCGACCATGCAGCTACCGAGGTGGGTCAATACTTTGACAAGAACATCACCAAAGTCAATGCGACGCTAGGTTGGGAGCAAGAGTACTTCTTGGTGGATGAGGCGTTGTTTAACGCACGTCCTGACTTGGTTATGACAGGCCGAACGCTCCTCGGGCATTCTCCCGCCAAAGGCCAGCAGATGGACGACCACTACTTCGGCAGCATCCCCGAGCGCGTCATGGGCTACATGCGTGAAGTGGAGTACGAGTGCCACAAATTGGGCATACCCGTCAAGACGCGCCACAACGAGGTAGCTCCTGGTCAGTTTGAATTTGCGCCCATCTTCGAAGAGGCCAACGTGGCCGTAGACCACAACTCTTTGTTCATGGATATTTTGGACAAAGTAGCGCGCCGCCACGCCTTCCGCGTATTGTTGCACGAGAAGCCATTTGCGGGCATCAACGGTTCGGGCAAGCACAACAACTGGAGTTTGAGCACCAACACGGGCATCAACCTCTTGGCGCCAGGCAGCACGCCCAAGCGCAACTTGTTGTTCTTGACCTTCTTCATCAACACGATTAAGGCGGTGAATGACCGTGCGGATCTCATCCGTGCAGCCATTGCTGCAGCGTCTAACGACCACCGCTTGGGTGCGAACGAAGCGCCTCCCGCCATCATCTCCGTGTTCATCGGCTCGCAGCTTTCCGAAGTTTTGGACGAGCTGGAGAAGTTGGAAAGCGGCAAAATGTCTCCCGAAAAGAAGACCGAACTCAAACTGAACGTTGTAGGCAAGATCCCTGAAATCCTTTTGGACAACACGGACCGCAACCGTACGTCACCCTTCGCCTTCACCGGTAATAAGTTTGAATTGCGCGCCGTAGGCTCAACCGCCAACTGTTCCGCTTCTATGACGGTCATCAACTTGATCGTAGCCGACCAATTGAAGAAATTCAAAGTGGCGGTTGATGCGTTGATCAAAGGCGGTATGAAGAAAGACGATGCCATCTTCAATGTGCTGAAGGACTACATCAAAGCCTCTAAAAACGTGCGTTTTGAGGGCGACGGTTATTCCGATGCTTGGAAGGAGGAAGCGGCAAAACGCGGCTTGAAGAATACCCCTGATACGCCACGTGCTTTGGATTTCTATGTCACACCAGAAGCCCAAGCGCTTTTCGCCGAGCATGGTGTTTTGAGCCACGTGGAATTGGAGGCCCGGTACGAGATCCTTCAAGAAGAGTACTACAAGAAGATTCAGATTGAATCCCGCACCTTGTCCGATTTGGTGAAAAACCACATCGTTCCTACTGCGATTGAGTACCAATCTATTTTGAGTCAGAACGTCATGCGCTTGAAGGAAGTACTTCCCGCAGAGAGCTTCCAGCGTTTGAGCAAGGAGCAGGTGGATATGATCATTGAAATTTCTGAGCGCATTTCAAAAGTGCTTTCGCAAGCCGAAGAAATGACGGAAGCCCGCAAGGCAGCCAACAACATCGCGGATACCCGCGAGCGTGCCTTGGCCTATTGCGATAACGTGAAGCCCTTCTTTGATAGCATCCGTTACGAAGTAGACAAGCTTGAATTGCTGGTCGATAACGAGATGTGGCCGCTTCCGAAGTACCGCGAAATGTTGTACATCCGATAACAATCGACACATTACTCGTAAAAAATCGACCCCCGCGGCCTTGCCCGGGGGTCTTTTTTTGCGAGGATTTGGCTACTTTAGTGGTTTAACCCCACTATGCACACTTGCACGCTGTCATGAAGAAGGCATTTTACCTATATACGCTACTCCTTTCATTCGGCTTTTCAGCTGCAGTTTTTGCGCAAGACGCAGAAACGGAAGACACAAAGAGCCCGCGCATTGTGCGTCAAGCGGATGGTTTTTACGACGGCAAGGAGTACGCTCAGGCCATCAATATCTACAAGAAAGCCTATTCTAAAGTCAAGACGCGTGGTGAGAAGGCACAGATTGCCTTCCGTTTGGCTGAATGCTACCGCTATACTTTCCAGTACAAGCAGGCAGAAGCCCAGTACACGCGCGCTTTGAAAATGAAAATGGAAACCGCAGAGGTCTATTTGGGCATTGCGGAAATGTTGAAGTACCAAAGCGAATACGAGGATGCGCTCAAGGCCTACGAAGACTTTGCGCGCGCCTTCCCCAGTGACGAACGCGGACCCGCAGGGGTTCAGTCTTGCCAGGACGCGGTGGCGTGGCAGAAGTCGTTGACCCGGTTCCAGGTGGGTAATTTGACGAGCCTGAACTCTTCGTCCCATGACTTTGGCATGACCTTCAGCGGTCGCCCGGACACCTATGAAGAGATTCTGTTTACCTCCATGCGAGAAGGGGGTATCGGCCGTAAAAAAGACGGTTGGACCGGGGAGCGCTTTTCGGACATCTATTCTTCCGAGCGCTTGAATGCGGACGGCAGCTCGCGCAGCAAGCGCAGTCGCGGCAAGGCCCCCAAGGCCGACCCATCGGCCGCGAAGGTGCAAACCTTTTCGGAGCCCACTCTGCTTCCTGAAGCAATCAATACGGAGGACCACGAGGGCAGCCCGGTCTTTGATCAACGTCGCCGCACCATGTACTTCACGCGGTGTATGGACGTCCGTCGTCAGCAATTGGGTTGTGCGATTTACTCTACGCGCAAAGCGGGATTGACCTGGCAAGAGCCCCAGTTGATTGTCATTGCCACGGACTCTTCGAAGTCAGTAGGTCACCCCGCGATCAGCCCGGATGATCAAACGTTGTTCTTTGCAGGGGATCTAGACGGATCTGTGGACGGATCCAAAGACCTCTGGATGGTGAAGGTGGACAAGAAGTCCCGTGGTTGGGGAGAGCCTGTTAATTTGGGCACCTTGGTCAACACCCCGGGTGACGAGCTCTATCCCTTCTTGCACGATGACGGCTACCTGTACTTTGCCTCCAATGGCCTTCCCGGTATGGGCGGTTTTGACCTGTACCGCGTAGAGTTGGGTGCAGATGGCATGCCTACGGGCATTCCGGAGAACCTGAAGGCTCCTATTAACAGTTCGGCCGATGACTTTGGCATTCTACTTCGTCCAGGCGGCATGCAGGACGGGTACTTCATTTCTAACCGAGATGGCGGTCAAGGAGGCGATGACATTTGGACCCTGTACGAAGTACCTCTGAAGTACCGAATTTCCGGCACCTTGGTGAGTTCAAAGGACAACCAGCCCATTGGTGGAGCTGCCGTGAAGATCACGGGCAACGATGGATTTAGCCAAGTGGTTCAAACCGGCAAGGACGGTTCATTTGTCTTGGAGTCTGATGACCTCGCGGGCGACGTCAACTACAGCTTCTCCTTTGAAAAGAAGAAGTTCTTGAATTCTGGAGCGCGCGCAAACACGCAGGCCTTGGCCCTGGAAGCCTTTAATTACATGGAGGCGCAAAACGTCTACATGCACACCGTAGAAGTGAAGGCGAAGATGGACCCCATTGAGATTCCCATTATCCTTCCGGACGTCTACTTCGCACTTGCTAAGTGGGACCTGAACGACCAAGCCCGTGCCGCGTTGGATACGGTGGTCAAGACCTTAACGTTGAATCCCAACATCGTTATTGAATTGCGTTCACATACGGACTACCGTGACGTGGATGACAAGAACCAAGTCCTCTCTCAGCACCGTGCGGATACCTCGGTGAGCTACTTGATTTCACGCGGCATTCATCCGGATCGCTTGGTGGCCGTGGGTATGGGTGAGAGTCAGCCTTTTGAGATCCCCGCCGGATACAAGGGCCTTGGCGCTGATCTCTTCCCTGCAGGTACCCAATTGACCGAACGGAACATTAAGAAGATGCCTGCGTCGCAGCAAGAGGTGGCCAACCAAATCAACCGCCGTACGGACTTCCGCGTCATTCGCGATGATTATGTTCCCCCTGTGGATTCTACTGCCTTGGCTGAAGCTGAGGCTGAAAAGGCGAAGGAGGACGACAAGCCCGTCATTGGCCAGATGTACACGGTTCAGGAGCGCGATACCTACACGACGATTTGCCGCAACAACAACATCACCATTTCGGACCTCAAGCGTTTGAACGGTGGATTGCGCGGTGTACGCCCCTTCCCCGGTATGGTGTTGAAGGTGACGGTTCGGGGCGACTACACGGAGTTCGATAAGACGCACCGCCAGGTGGCCGTCGACGAGTCCTTTAAGTCGATCGCCAAAGAATTGGGCATGCGTCCCAAGGATTTGGAGGCGATGAACCCCGAGTACGCGGACGAGCTTCCTGCCGGTACCTACATCCGTATCCAGTAAAGGCTGCATCGTACCTTTGTGGTATGGAGCAGAGCGCACGGTATGCGGGCCGAGGGGTGTCCTCAGGCAAGGAAGAAGTACACAAGGCTATCAAGCATATTGACAAAGGGCTCTTTCCCAAGGCCTTTTGCAAAATTGTACCCGACGATTTGACCGGCTCCGAGGAGCATTGCCTGGTCATGCACGCCGATGGCGCCGGTACAAAATCCTCTCTGGCCTACCTCTATTGGAAGGAAACCGGGGACCTCTCCGTTTGGAAGGGCATCGCGCAGGATGCGGTTATCATGAATGTGGACGACCTCATTTGCGTGGGGCAACGGGTCCCATTTTGCTCTCCAGCACCATTGGCAGAAATAAAAACAAAATACCAGGCGAAGTCTTGGCGGCCCTCATTTCGGGAACCGAAGAAGTCTTGGCCGAATTGCGCGCCAACGGCATCGACATTCGGTCCACTGGCGGTGAAACAGCCGATGTGGGCGATTTAGTCCGAACCATCATCGTGGACAGCACCGTCGTAGCGCGCTTGCGCCGCGATCAGGTGGTCGACAATGCGGGCATCAAAGCAGGCCAGGTCATCGTGGGATTGAGCTCCTATGGCCAGGCCTCCTACGAATCCGACTACAACGGCGGCATGGGCTCCAACGGTCTGACATCCGCCCGTCACGACGTCTTCCACAAACTTCTCGCAGAGCGCTACCCGGAGAGCTTTGACCCCGAAGTTCCCGCCGAACTCGTGTACAGCGGCACCAAGGCCCTCACGGACGCCATTGAAGGAAGCCCCCTCGATGCTGGAAAGCTCGTGCTTTCCCCCACGCGCACCTACGCGCCCATCATCGCGGAAGTGCTCAAGCAGCTCCGTCCGCACATCGGCGGCATGGTGCACTGCTCCGGCGGCGCCCAGACCAAGGTGCTACACTTTGCCACGGAAGGCAAAATCATTAAGGACCATCTGTTCCCCATCCCACCGCTTTTCCACCTCATCCAATCGGAGTCTCAAACTCCATGGCGTGAGATGTACCGCGTCTTCAACATGGGCCACCGAATGGAAATCTATGTGGACCCTGCTCATGCGCAGGACATCATCGACATTGCTGCCTCCTTCCGCGTAGAGGCTCGAATTATTGGCCGCGTGGAGCCCCAAGAGACGCCCGAGGTGCATTTGAAAACCCCCGAGGGTTGGGAGATTTACACGGCCTAATCGATGAATTTAGTCGATAAGCTAGACGCCATTCACGTTCGCTTCGAGGAAGTGAATGACCTGCTCATGCAGCCAGAGGTCGCATCGGACCGAACGCGCTTCGTTCGTCTCAACCGCGAATTCAAGGAACTGCAAACCCTCATGGAGGCCCGTGAGCGCTTCCTCCAAACCTGGGGCCGCCTCCAAGAAGCCAAGGAATTGCTGGCCACGGAAAAAGACGCTGAGATGCGGGAGCTCGCCCAAGGCGAACTCGAGGACCTCGAACCTGCTATCGAAGCCCTGACCTCCGAAATCCAGCAACTCCTCATCCCCAAGGACCCC
>JALQUY010000069.1 GCA_023260615.1 Schleiferiaceae bacterium | reverse complement strand
ACTTACGAGCAAATGTTTGTATTTCTGGACGCGGTAGGGCTCGGCGAGGAATTGGAACACGCGTTGAACCTCCTTCGTAACTCGCTTATCAGCCGTAAACAGGTAGTAATCCGTGTAAACGCGTGCGGTCCCTTCGTGGAAGTTGCCCGTGCCGACCACGGCGAAGAGCTCGCGGCCTTTGTCCGTTTTGCGTTCGACACAAATAATCTTGCTGTGGACTTTGAGGCCTTCGACGCCCGTTTGGACCTCGATGC
This sequence comes from Schleiferiaceae bacterium, assembly GCA_023260615.1. GTDB lineage: Bacteria > Bacteroidota > Bacteroidia > Flavobacteriales > Schleiferiaceae > TMED14. The sequence goes on along the minus strand of JALQUY010000069.1, from coordinate 8,732 downwards.
CTTCCTTTCGCATTTTCTCCAAGTAGTGGATGTTGTTCTGCTCGTCAAAGCGGGCCTGCAACTCAATCACCACGTGCACACGCTTACCATTTTTGGCTGCGTTGATCAGCGCCGAAATAATGCGCGACTGGGAGGCCAAGCGGTACAGCGTGATGGAAATAGACTCCACCTGGGGATCCATCGCCGCCTCACGCAGGAAACGGATGATGTAGGAGAAGGTGTGGAAGGGGGTGTAGATCAAGACATCCTTCTGCCGAATCACCTGTAGCAGCGAGCGCTCCAAATCCAAATCCGGATGCATCAAAGGCGGCAAGGCGGGGTGCTCCAAATGGGGACCGCCCACGTTGGGAAAGCGCATGAGGTCGCGCTTGTTGTGGTACCGGCCACCCGGATTCAGGGCATCGGTGTCTTCCAAGCCTATTTTTCGAACCAGTTGAGCGAGAAAATCGGGTGCAATGCCATCGTCGTAGGCCATTCGGACGGGATCGCCCGCCAATCGGTCTTCCAAACCGCGGCGAACGCGGTCCACCATCGTCTTGGAGACATCGTGGTGGTCCATATCGAGTTCTGCATCGCGGCCAATTTTAAAGGCATGGGCTTCAATTCGGTCCGCGGGAAAAATGAAGTAGGCATAGCGCAAGTTGTAGCGCAGCACGTCGTCCAAATACATCAAATAGTTCTTCCCATACTTGGGAAGCACCACAAAGCGGCCGTGTAAATCTGTGGGAATCTCAATCAAAGACTGCACCGGCTCTGTGGAGCCTGCTGAATGCAGCTGAATGGCCAAGTAAATCGATCCGTCATTGAGCTCGGGGAAGGGATAGCCCTCGCGCAAAATCATGGTGAAGACCGAGGGGCTGATTTTCTCGATGTAGTACTTGCGCACAAACTCCTCTTGGCCTTTGGTCAATTCCGCCTCGGTAATCAGCGCAATGCCTTCCTTTTCCAGCTCCACCATGAGCTGCTCGTAGATGGCCTCTACCTGCTGGTTTTGGTCCGTGACTTCGTCCTGAATGGCCTTAATGAGGTCCATGGGGCTCCAACCGCCCAGTTGCTCCTTGACTTTTTTCTGGTTGGGAAGCTTGGCCAAGCGCTGGATGCTTGCGTAACGCACACGGAAAAACTCGTCCAGATTGTTGGAGAAAATACCCAAAAAGCGAACGCGTTCAATCAGGGGATTGCGCTCATCCTTGGCTTCTTGCAACACACGCGCGTTGAAGTGAAGCCAGCTAATATCTCTATTGGTAAATCGGTCGCGGGCGGCTGATAGCATGCCGTAAAGGTCGGTTAACTCTTGTGATTCTTCGGGAAATCAAAGAAGAGCAATTCCGCATCAAAATCCAAGTCCTTCCAGGCACCCACGTCGAAGCGCAAACAGGCTACGCCCGCGGTAGGGACATTGTCTATCCTGTGATCCACGCAGCGGTTTAAAAAGGCGGTATGGGTGGGGTTGTGCCCAAAGACCATGACCGCGTCCATCGACTCGGGGAGCTGCTGCAAATAGGCCAGAAGTTGGGCCACAGACATCTCGTAGAGACCCTCATCGGTTTGAATAAAGTCCAAGGTTTGGCCAAAGTTCCGGGCAAAAATCATAGCTGTATGGAGGGCGCGCGTGGCGGGACTCGATACCATCGCCGGGACGGTCTCTACTTCCTCGGCCAACCAAGCCGCCATGAGATGCGCATCGCGAATGCCGCGCCCTTTTAGCGGGCGGTCCCGGTCCTCTAAGTGGGGGTAGTCCCACGAAGATTTCGCGTGCCGAACCAGGTATACCGTTTTCATGTAGCCCAATTTAACCCCCTTGGTTTTCCCCAGGGTAACGGAAACATCAAACTTCCGTTGCTTTGACCTGGTTCCAGAGCCGGTCCCAGTCCTCCAATTTCATGGCGCTGATTTCGCGGCCTTCCGCCTCTACCAGGGCTTCCATGGCTTGGAAGCGTCGAACAAATTTGGCATTGGACTGCGCTAAGGCTTGTTCGGGATCTAGCCCTCGGTGCTTGGCGTAATTGACGAGGGCAAAAAGCACGTCCCCGAGCTCCATCGCTTCATCCTGCGGGTTGGCCGCCTCGCGCATTTCCGCGAGCTCCTCCTGGACCTTGGCCCAAACACCCGCTTCATCCGGCCAATCAAAGCCGACACCTTGGACTTTTTCTTGGATGCGGAAAGCCTTGACCATGGCAGGCAGCGATTTGGGAACGCCCTGGAGGACGGAGCGGCGTTCCGCTCCCTTTTCCTTGAGTTTAATCGCTTCCCAATTTGCCTTGACCGTCTTGCTATCCGTCGCATCCACATCGCCGTAGATGTGCGGATGGCGCCGAATCAACTTCTCGCACACGCTGTTGAGCACGTCGGTCACGTCAAAGTCGCCTCGCTCTTCGCCCAGCTTGCTGTAAAAGACCAAATGCAAGAAGAGGTCTCCCACTTCCTTTTTGAGCTCATCCCAATCGCCATCGTCTATGGCATCGGCCAGTTCGTAGGTCTCTTCGATGGTGAGCTTGCGCAGCGAAGCCGCATCCTGTTCACGATCCCAAGGGCATTTGGCCCGAAGGTCGTCCATGATGTCCAGCAAGCGCTGGAACGCGGCCTGTGCATCTTGGGGATTAGGCATCCTCTCCGGCGTCTTCCTTTTTAGCGGCTTTAGCCTTGGAAGGCTTGGGCTCTTCCGCGAAAAAGCCATAATCCACCAACAAGTTGTACCAGTTGACAAACTTCTTCATGTCGCTGATGTAGACACGCGTCTCATCGTAGTTGGGTACGTGCGACTGGAAGGCGGCCAAAATCTCCGAGGCATCCGCCTTGTGCGATACCGTCTTCGCCCCTTTCAAAGCCTTGCCGGTCGCTTCGTAAAGCTCGCGCAACGGCTTCTCCCCTTCAATGGTGTACATGGCAATTTCATCCAAGGCATGCACTTGCTGCTGGGCCGAAACCGTGTAGCGCTTCTGATCGTCCAAAGATTCAATAATGATGCCTGTGCGCGTTTGGGCTACCAGGTTGAACAAGCCAGGGCGGCCAGCTACGGCCAAAATGGTTTTAATCGATTTCATGGAGTTTGTGGGGATTCTTGGGTTTGCCACTCATGGATTTTGTCCAAAAGCGATTCATCGTTTTCAAATACTAATACATCGCGGTAGGCCAAAGCCGTCTGCGCCATTTGCGTTCCTGGGTAGCGATCCACGAGCATGGTGAGCACTTGGATGGCGCGGCCCCGGTCGCTTAGTTTTTCTTCAAAAGTCACAGCGGCTGAAAAGAGGGCCAATGCCCCTTCTTGCCGGTTTGGCAAAGAGTCTGCTACTTGGAAATAGGTCCGAATGGCATACAGCGCCCCACCCGGCACACTGGCCTGGACATCGGCGGAAACCATTTGGTAGCGCGCCCACAACGAATCCTGATCCGCCGAATTCGCCGCTGATTGCAGCGTATTTAATTTGGACTGCCAGCCACTGGTGTCCGCCAAGGCCTCGCCTCCCGCCTCGGCGCTTTCCACCATGGCGTCAATCAAGAGCTCCGCTTCTTCTTGGGGGTTGCTGCAGGCTAAGGCCCCAGCAGCCATGACTAGAACAATCAGGCGCTTCATTTTACATCAAATTTCATGCGGTAAGAGGCAGTGACTTTGCCCCCAGCGATATCTTTTAACCTACCCTGAAGCATGCGGCGCTTCAGAGGCGACAATCGGTCCAAAAACAACACCCCTTCAATGTGGTCGTATTCGTGCTGGATGATGCGCGCAGGCAATCCTGTGAAGGTCTCCTCGATCCACTCACCCTCCGCTGTCTGACTTTCAATCACCAAGGTGGGCTTGCGCTGCACCGTTTCATGAATGTCCGGAATGCTCAAGCAGCCTTCCTCAAAGCCCCATGCCGTGCCGCTTTCCTCCAGAATGGTAGGGTTGATAAACGCACGCTTAAAGGTTTTCAGCACTTCTGCTTCTTCGGGACTGGCCGCGTCTTCGGCAAAAGGAGAGCCGTCTACCACGAAGATGCGCTGTGATATGCCCACCTGCGGGGCCGCCAAACCCACCCCCTTGCTCGCGTACATCGTTTCGAAGAGATCGTCAATAAACGTGTTTACGTCTTCGGATGGGACGTCCACTTCTTGAGCGACGCGCTTGAGTACTGGGGAGCCGTAGGCAACAATGGGATAGACCATGGGGAAACTTTGAGGCAAAGATACAGCCCTGAATTACCTTTGCGGAATGGGAATTTGGCTCGGTTTAGATGTAGGCGGCGTGCGAACAGGCATAGCCGAATCGGATCCGTCCCACAAAATGGCCTTTCCAAACTGCACCCAAGCCACCGCCACCCTACTAGCCTACCTGGAGCGCACCTATCTGCCATCCGACGTTGCAGGCATTGCCGTTGGGCTCCCTGTAAACCTCCAAGGGCAGGAAACCGATGGAAGTCAGTACGCGAAAAAAGTGGCGGATTCCTTGCGCGCCTTGTGGCCCGACGTACCCGTACATTTTACGGATGAGCGCTTTACTTCAAAGCTCGCCGCCCAAGCCGCCCATGCGGCAGGTGCCTCACAGCGCGTGAAAAAAGACAAAGGCAAACTGGACGCAGCTGCGGCCGCCATTCTACTCGATAGTTTTTTGACTCAACTTCATTCCAAATGACCGATTACAGCCTCTGGAAATCCCAGATTGAAGCAGCCTGGGAAGACCGCAGCCTCCTGCACCAGCCTCAAACCTTAGAAGCCATCGACGGCATTATTGCCGCCATCGACGCTGGCGCGCTGCGTGTAGCCGAGCCAACGGCCGACGGCTGGCAGGTCAACGAATGGGTGAAGAAAGCCGTAGTGCTCTACTTCCCTGTGCGCAAAATGGAAACGCTTGAGGCGGGTCCCATGGAATTCCACGACAAGATGGCCTTAAAAACGGGCTATGCGGAGAAAGGGATTCGCGTTGTTCCTCACGCGGTAGCGCGCTACGGTGCGTTTATCGACCGAGACGTCATCCTCATGCCTTCCTATGTGAACATCGGCGCCTACGTAGGTGCTCGTACCATGGTGGATACCTGGGCAACCGTGGGTTCTTGTGCCCAAATTGGCAGCGACGTCCACCTCAGCGGGGGCGTTGGCATTGGCGGTGTTTTGGAGCCCCTGCAGGCGGCACCCGTTATCATTGAGGACGGGGCCTTTATTGGTTCTCGCTGCATTGTGGTGGAGGGCGTTCGGGTCGAAAAGGAAGCCGTATTGGGTGCCAATGTCGTCCTTACGGCAAGCACGAAAATCATTGACGTGACGGGCCCAAGCCCCGTGGAATACAAAGGGCGCATCCCTGCCCGTAGCGTGGTCATCCCAGGCAGCCAACCCAAGGACTTTCCCGCGGGTACCTACCACGTGCCTTGTGCACTCATCATCGGCCAACGCAAAGAAAGCACGGACAAGAAAACCTCGTTGAATGACGCCTTGCGCACGTACAACGTAGCCGTTTGAATATGCCCCTAAACGATAGTCCTCTTTTCAAAGCGGTAGGCGCCGAAGCGGATGCTCTGGGGCTGGAATGCTATGTAGTAGGGGGATGGGTACGCGATCAACTATTGAATCGCGGCAAGGGCAAAGACGTAGACTTTGTCGTCGTTGGCGATGCGCTCGCTGTCGCCCAAAATGCGGCCAAAGCACTAAAAGCCGGCAAAGTGACCGTTTTCAAGACCTACGGAACGGCTCAATTCCGCTGGAAAGAGTGGGATGTCGAGTTCGTAGGGGCGCGGTCCGAAAGCTACCACCCCTCCTCGCGCAACCCGGACGTCCAGCCTGGAACGTTGCACGAGGATCAGCTTCGAAGAGACTTCACCATCAATGCGATGGCCTATTGCGTGAATTCAAAGCGCTTTGGAGAACTATTAGACCCCTTCCATGGGCGCGAAGACCTAGCCGCTGGCCTCCTCCGCACGCCCGTTGAGCCCGAAAAAACCTTTGCCGACGACCCTTTGCGCATGCTGCGGGCCGTTCGCTTCGCGAGCCAACTCGGATTCACCATCCACGATGACACCCTCGCCGGCATGCAAAAGGCCGCGTCGCGCTTGAGCATTTTGACCCCCGAGCGCATTAGCACGGAACTCACGAAAATCCTCGAAAGTCCGCAACCCAGCGTGGGCTTCGCCTGGATGCACAAGGGCCAACTGCTCCCCCACATCCTTCCGGAAGTAGCGGCGCTGGGCGGTGTAGACGAAGTAGAGGGCCATTTGCACAAGGACAATTTCTGGCACACGCTGGAAGTCGTGGACAATTTGAGCCGCGTATCAAACAATGTATGGCACCGCTGGGCTGCCTTGCTCCACGACATCGGAAAGCCTCCCACAAAACGCTACCTCAAGGGCACGGGCTGGACCTTCCACGGCCACGAGTTTTTAGGAGGAAAAATGGCGAAAAAAATCTTTCGACGTTTGGCCCTCCCCCAGGACGAACGCATGGACTATGTCGTGAAGCTCATCCAGATGAGTTCGCGACCCATCGCTGTTTCAAGCGATTTAGCCACGGATTCTGCCGTGCGCCGCTTGCTTTTTGATGCCGGGGATGCTATTGACGATTTGATGCAGCTTTGCGAGGCCGACATCACAACGAAGAACCCCAAGCGCAAAGCCCGCTATTTGGCCAATTTTCAACATGTACGTGAAAAATTGGTCGAAGTTGAAGCCCGCGACCACCTGCGCAATTGGCAGCCTCCCGTGGACGGCAACCAGCTCATGGAGTGGTTTGGCTTGACCCCTGGGCGCGAAATTGGGCAGCTTAAAAACGCCATACGGGAGGCTGTGCTTGACGGCGAAATCCCGAATACCTTTGACGACGCACGCACCTTCGCCTACCGCCTTGCGGCGGACATGGGCCTAGAACCTAAAATTCCGCACGCATGAACCGACTCACCCTTCGCGCCATTCTCAACTGCCCTGAGGACGTTTTCCGGGACATCGCTATCGCTAGCACGTCCAATTTGGAAGAATTGCACCGCGCTATTGCTGCAGCCTACGACCTGGAAGCGGGCCAAATGGCCTCCTTTTACACGACGGATGACCAATGGAACCAAGGCGAAGAAATTCCCTTAATGGCCATGGATCCCCAAGGCTTAGGTGCCATGGCAGACCACACTCTTGGCACGATTCTCGGGCAACCGGGTCAGCGTTTGATCTTCGTGTACGACTTTTTGGCCATGTGGACCTTCATGGTGGAATTTGTTCGGGCCGATGAGGCACCCGATGCAGCGCCAGCCGTTGTACTCTCCTACGGCGACCGCCCCAAGGAAGCCCCAGATCCCGAATTTGCCGGGGAAGGCGGCATGGCCTATGCCTACGACGAGGACGAAGAGGAGGAAGACGAATACGGCTTTGACGAAGAAGATTTGGACGGTTATTCGTCCGATGAGTGGTAAAACTCTACGCGCAGCACCTGGTTTACGGGGATTCGAACGCTGTCTTTGAAGACGACCCACTCCGAAGTACAAGCCCACAACGTGGTGTCCACGCGGTACACGGCATCCTTCTCGCCCTGCAAATACACGTACACTTTTTCTTCGCGCACATTGCCCGCAAAGGTGGCCTGATGCAGGCTTTTCCAGCGCATTTCAACCGCTTCAGGCCCGTCTAATACGGCATTCCGGAGCTGCGTTTTCGCAAGGTCCGAACGCTCTAGAGGAATATAGCGGTCATAGGGCATCTACCTAATTTACAAAGAACTCGGTCAAGATTTACCTTTACGCTATGCCCCGCCCTCACCTTTGGATGCTTCATGGCCCGACCGCTTCGGGCAAAACCGCTTTGGCGGTGGCTTTAGCTAAGCACCTCGGGGCTAAAATTTTAAATACGGACGCACGCCAACTCTTCCGAGAAATGCGCATTGGCGTTGCGCGGCCGAGCGAAGGCGAACTCGGGGAAGTCTACCACCATGGCATCGCTAGTCACAGCATCCACGACGAGGTCACAGCCATGTCCTATGCGCAGTGGGCGCAGTCCTGGGTGGAGGCCCAGTTAGAAGATCATGGCCATGTAGTACTCGTAGGTGGGTCCGGCCTCTACGCGAAGGCCCTCCTCTTCCATTCCGACCCCCTCCCCAAAGCGGACCCCGAGCTCCGTGCTGCGCTGGAAGCCCAATGGCAGCAGGAACCCGACCAACTGGTCGCTGAGCTCGAGGCGAAAGATCCGGTCTATGCCGCCCAGGCTGACCTCAAAAACTCACGACGCGTCATCCGCGCCTTGGAGGTGATTGCCTTGACCGGTGCGTCCTACTCGTCGCAACGCACCTCCGAAACAGACCCGCGTCCCCGATTTGATGCAGACTACCACGAATTTGCGCTGTGGCCCGACCTCCGCATCCTGGAGGAGCGCATTGCTTTGCGTACCACTACCATGTTTGACGCAGGCTTGCCAGAGGAAGCCCAGGCCTTGGCTCCGCATGCCCATCTGCCGGCCCTCCAGACCGTGGGCTACCGCGAATTCTACGAAAATCCTGGGGCCGACCGGCCCACCTTGGAAGCCCTGGTGCGAACGCACACGCGTCAGTACGCCAAGCGTCAACTGACCTGGATCCAGAAACAACCCGGTGTCGAACGCATCCCCCTGGGAAGCAGCCCTGAAGTTTTGCTGTCATGCCTGCCGTAAAACGCCGTCAACCCCACCCGCGCTGGGCCTTTTTAAGCCCGCTCTACCTGCTTGGGGTCAGCCTCCACCGCTTGCTCTACGAATGGCGCATCATCGTGCCTTTTCTTCCCAGCCAACCCAGCCTCGTTTTGGGCAACCTTCATG
>JALQUY010000068.1 GCA_023260615.1 Schleiferiaceae bacterium | reverse complement strand
TAGGTCACGGCGATCCACAAAAGGATGCGAATTGGCGTAGGGCACCCAGTTTTTTTCCACGTCCGGAAGGGCTTCCGTCGTGAAGAAGACGAATTCCCGTCGCGCGTCCAAGTCTGCCTGGCTCAGAAAACTTTGGTCGGGGCGCTGCGCGGCGCGCAGCACCTGGTCCTTAGGTAGGCAGCCCGTCAAGAACCGGCCATTTCCCATACGGGTCAACGTGACGCCCTCCCGGCCCACTTCCGGCAATTGAACCGTTTCCCACAACGGTGCAGCCAGGGCATACTGGGCTTCGCCCGGGACAAGGGGGTAGAGTCCCCAAGAACTCATCACGTACCAGGCAGACATTTGGCCGCAGTCTTCGTTGCCCTGGTAGCCGTCCGGTTGGTCGCTGTACATCGCTTCCAGGATTTCACGTACACGGGCATGGCCTTTTTCGGGGTGCTGCGTGGCTGCGTAGAGCCAGGCGATGTGGTGGCTCGGTTCATTGCCATGCGCATACTGGCCAATCAATCCGGTGATGTCGGCCTGGTCGCGGCCTACGGTTTCCGAGGGGGCCTCAAAAAGGGCATCGAGTTGACCCTCCAAACTGTAGCCATAGTCTTGGAGCATGCCCGTCCAACGCTTCAAATCGTGGATGGGCGAGAAGCTGTACTGCCAGGCATTGGCCTCTGTGAAGTTGTTGTTGACCTCCCGAGGTTCGTAGCGCTTCAAGAAGGTGCCGTTGTCGCGCGGACGGGCCAAGCCGGTTTCCGGATCCAGCAGGGAAATCCAGGCTTGCGAACGCTGCCAAAAATGGTCCGCAATGGAATCCTTTCCAGCTTTGGCGGCGGTCCACGCAATGCAGGCGTCGTCGTAGGCGTATTCTAGGGTTTTGGACACCGATTCAGACTCATCCTGCAGGCTGAGGTAGCCCTGTTCCCGGTAGGTGGGCAGTCCAAATACGTCCGACTCCGCCGTCCCGATCATCGCCTTCAAGGCGCGGTCTACATCGACGGGAAAGCCCTTGGCGATGGCATCGGCTATAACACTCACGCTGTGGTAGCCAATCATGCAGTTGGTTTCGTTGGCGGCCAATTCCCAAATGGGCAAGCGGCCCGATTGGTCGTAGTGGTCCAGCATCGTTTCGATGAAGTCCATAGCCCGTTCGGGCTGGGTCAGGAGGTACAACGGATGCGCCGTACGGTAGGTGTCCCAGAGCGAAAAAACGGTGTAGTGGGGGTGTTCCACGTCCTGATAGATCTTCTGGTCCATGCCGCGGTAGCGGCCGTCGGCATCGCTCCACAGGTTGGGCACGCTGAAGGCATGGTAGAGGGCCGTGGCGTAGATGCGCTTTTGCGCTTCGGTGCCGCCAGTGACCTGGGCGCGGTTGAGCTCCGCTTGCCAAGCGGCTTGGGTCTGCCGTTTGGTCCAGTTAAAGGCCTCCTCCGGGCTGTGGCTCTTTTTAGGCAGAGCCTGAGACCATTCGGCAAAGTTGTTTTCTGCACCCTCCGCATCCACGGCGCTGAGCGCAACGGCTATTTCCATCGGTACGCGATCCACATCGCCGGTGCCGAATTCGCTATCGGTCCAATGCTGACGTGGGACATTTACTTCAACCACGTACCGGCCATTTCCGTAGCCTTTGAGGTTTGCAATGTGAAAGTCGCCGAGGAAGTGGATGGACGCATAAAGCCGCTGATCGCGGGCCCAGCCTTCAGATTGACGGTACACACTGAGGTACTCGCCTTGGTCGCCATGTTTGATCCACACCCGGTCACTCAGCGTTCGGTCGCGGTAGCCCAAATCCAGCAAGAAATAGGCTTTGCCGTCGGCGCGCCAAGACATACCGTAGCGGTGAAGTCCCACGCGGTCCGCCGCGGTAAACGCGCAAGGGATGCCATTGTCCAGGGTCACCGCATAGAATCCCGCCTCCGCTACCTCCGATGCTTTGTCAAAGCCCACCGTCTCCGCTAGGTCTTCGGGGCCCGTCAAAGGCCGAATCAGAATGTCCGAATAATCGCTGACCCCCGTCCCGCTCAAATGCGTGTGGCTAAATCCGTACAGCGTCGAATCCGTGTAATGGTAGCCGCTGCAGCCGTCCCAACCTTCTTTTCGCGTGTCGGGCCCGACCTGAATCATTCCAAACGGAGCCGTCGCAGCCGGATGGGTATGCCCGTGTCCACCTGTTCCAATGAAGGGGTCGATGTGGCCGACCGTGATGCCGGCATCCGGGCTTTTCTGCGCCAAAGCGGGTAGGGCACAACTGCCCAGGAGTAGAAGGGAAGCAAGGGTCTTTCGCATCCCTACAAGATAAAAAGGAAGCGGCCCCACTTGGGGGCCGCTTCGTATCAAGTTATCAGTTCCAACATCCCTCGTAGCCGGGGGCTTGGTAGATGTAGGTTTCGGCCTTTTTGTCCTCCACCCATTGCATCATTTTTGCTTGCTTGCGCTGGTTCTGAACGTAGTTTTTCAAAAGGCTGAAGTCCTGTGTGAGGTTGGCGCGGTGCGGTGCTACGCGGTCGCGAAGCTGCAGGATGCGAAAGATTTCCGTGCCATCGGGCTTGCGCACCAAAGCGGCTTCCGAAATGCTGCCGGGCTGCAGGTTTTCGATGGAGTAAAAGATGCCTCGGTCTAAGTTTTCCACATTCCAACGGACATCTGTGGTCATGGGATTCATCATGACGCCGCCATTGAGTTTGGACTCCTCGTCAGCCGAATACTGTTCAGCCACATCTTCGAACGAAATACTGCCCGCGAGAATGGCGCCGCGAAGAGAATCCAGTAGGGCTTTAGCGTCATCCAGGTCTTTTTGCTCAACCTTCGGCTTGATAAGGATGTGGCGCAGGTCCAATTCCTCACCACGCTTGGTTTGAAGTTGTACGATGTGGTACCCGTATTCCGTCTTAAAGGGCTTGGAGATTTCACCTGGGCGCAGGTTGAAGGCGATGGCCTCAAATTCCTTTACGAATACTCCGCGCTTGATGCCCTTGTATTCGCCGCCGTTGCGGTTGGAGCCAGGATCCTCGGAGTAAAGGATGGCCATGGTGGCAAAGGAGGAGCCGTTTAAGATTCGGTCGCGCAATTGGTTGAGTCGGTCGATGGCGTCCTTTTCGGCCTGTTCGCTCACCTTGGGGACGATGGTGACTTGCGCAATTTCCACTTCCGTACCGATCAAGGGCAGCGAATCCAGCGGGATTTTGGCCACGGCGTCTTCCACTTCCTTGGGTGTAACGTCGATCGTTTCGGTGATGGTCATTTGCATGCGCTGAGCCGTCATCTGATTCTTCATCAGCGGGCGCATTTCTTCTTTGATTTCTAGGATGGTCTTGCCGTAGTATTCTTCAAGTCGGCGCTCTGTACCGATTTGGCCCACCAATTGCTCAATGCGGCGGTCAATGTTCTCATCTACTTCTTCCTCCGCCACGATGACCGAATCAATGGCTGCGTGGTGAATGAGTAATTTCTCCAGCAGAAGTTCTCGAATCATTTGGCAATCCGTCAGGGTTTGACCTTCGCGGGCCAAAGCTTCCTTCTGCATCGCGATGTCAGACGAAAGAATAATTTCCTTGCCAACTTGAGCGACTACGCCGTCCACTTTCACGGGTACGGGCTGCGCAAAAGCGGGAAGGGCAAGGAGGAGGAGGGCGAGGGCCCGAAGCAGTTTAGTCATGGAGTATTCTTAGTTCAGGTCTACAGCCTGCGTATTTCGTGCCAAAATTTCTCGGCCCAAATTTAAATAGTTGTCCGCGCCGGTCGACGAAGCGTCGTAAACCAAGATGGGCTCGCCAAACGAAGGGGCTTCGCTCAGACGGACGTTGCGTGCGATGATGGTCTTGAACACCAGTTGTTGGAAGTGCTGCTGAACCTCTTCCACCACTTGATTGCTCAAGCGCAGGCGGGAATCGTACATGGTCAGCAGCATGCCTTCAATGTTCAGGTCAGGATTCTGCAAGTTCTGCACACTGCGTATGGTGTTCAGCAATTTCCCCAATCCTTCCAGGGCGAAGTACTCGCACTGAATGGGTACGACCACACTGTCTGCGGCCGTCAGGGCGTTCAAGGTGACCAGGCCCAAAGAGGGCGCGCAGTCAATGATGATGTAGTCAAACTCTTGGCGTAGGGTCTTCAAGGCTTCTTTGAGCATGAACTCGCGCTTGGGCTTGTCCACCAACTCCAGCTCTGCTGCCACCAAATCCAGGTGAGCGGGCATGATCCAAAGGTTAGGCTGGTTGGATGCATGGATGGCATCTGCGGCGGTGCAGGTGTGCTCAAGCACTTGGTAGGTGCCTGCTGTAACCGTCTCTACGTCAATACCTAAACCGGAACTCGCATTCGCCTGTGGATCGGCGTCAATGAGTAAAACGCGTTGTTCCAAGAAGCCCAAGGAAGACGCCAAATTGACCGCGGTGGTCGTCTTGCCGACGCCTCCTTTTTGATTGGCAATTGCAATGATTTTACCCATTGTGTAAAAGTAAAAAACCCGTCCGGGATGGGACGGGTTTTTCTTGCCTTCGTTGAAAACTTACTTCAGCTGCACAGCAGCTCAGAGCGTGTCGCGTACCACACCACAGGTAAGCATTTCATCCCCATAGAACGGGTTGAGGACATTGGGTTCTGCGCTCAGCCAGGTACCACCTTGGTTGCCAAAGGCCATGGGGCAGTACTGGATGTACATCGGTTCGCGGCCGGCATTGATGACCTCGTCGTCATTCGCCTCCAAGGCCACTTGAAGCGCTTGAGAGAGGCTGTAGAAGCGCTCGCGCTGCAAGGCGAGGTCTTCGTTTTCAATGATTTCCACCAAAGGCTTTACGATGGCTTCGTGCTTGAGGACGTCCAAGTGCATGTACATCAATTTGGCCGCATCCCGGGCTTCCTGCACATTGCTGGACACCAAGGCATCTTTCAAGTGGAGGTACTGCTGCAGAACGGTTTGACCGTATTCCGGCTTGACATAGTTCTGGTGCTGAACTTCAGCGACGGTCTCTTCAGCCGCTTCGGGCTGGCTACATGCGACCAGGAAACTGGCTGCAAGGAGAAGGGGTGCGAGGAGCTTCATGGCGATAGCATTTAGTTGCGTTGAGCGTCGCGCATGGGGTTGGAGCGCCAAGACTCCCAACGAGAGCGCTCAGGCAAGGCTTCCAAATGCACGTTCACATCAGCGGGCCATAGGTTGTTGTACGTATCCGTATCCGCCGTCTCCAAGAAGGGATCAAGCTCAATCTTTACGGCCTTCTTGGGTAGGTATACCGTTTTCACAAAGGCGTCTTCATGCTTGATCCAGATTTCCGCAGGATAGCGTTCTACGTGGGTCGTGCCGTCTTCAAACGTAAATGCCACAATAACGGGCATAATCAACCCACCCTTGTTGGAAATGCTCAACTCGTGCAAGTAGCCCGTGGGGCCAGGGTTCATGGCCTCCAAGGCGCGTTTGTCCGATGCTGAAAGGGCGTAGCGGTCGTAGCTGTTGTAGAAGTCGCTTGCAGCGGGCGTGTTGTCGACGATGGTGGGGCGCAGTTCCGCTTCATTGCGTGTTTGGCCGATGTGGCGGGCCTGATCGTGCGTGCCTTCGTAGCGGCGCTGCGCTTCCAAGGTGGCAGGGTCCAAGGTGGGAACGGCTGCGATTCGCACTTTGTCAAGGCTTTGGTCCGTGAATTCGGTCGTGTAGAACCAGCCACGCCAGAACCAATCCAAATCTACCCCGGAGGCGTCTTCCATCGTGCGGAAGAGATCGGCAGGAGCGGGGTGCTTGAAGGCCCAGCGCTCGCAGTACGTTTTGAACGCGTAGTCAAAGAGCTCGCGTCCCAAAACCGTTTCGCGCAAGATGTTCAAGGCGGTAGCGGGTTTGCCGTAGGCGTTGTTGCCAAACTGCAGAATGCTCTCCGAATTGGTCATAATGGGGACCATGTTCATGGCGGGAGAGCGCATGTAGTCCACAATCTTGAAGGCAGGCCCGCGGCGTGCAGGATAGTTGATGTCCCATTCTTGCTCCGCGAGGTACTGTACAAAGGTGTTCAAACCTTCATCCATCCAGGTCCACTGGCGCTCATCGCTGTTGATGATCATCGGGAAGAAGTTGTGGCCCACCTCGTGGATGATGACGGAAATCATGCCGTGCTTGGTGCCTTCGCTGTACGTGCCATCCGCATCGGGGCGGCCGCCGTTAAAGCAAATCATGGGGTATTCCATACCGATGTCTGCGGTGTGCACGGAAATGGCGCGAGGGTAGGGATAGTCCACGGTGTGCTTGCTGTAGGAGCGAATGGTGTGGGCTACGACACGCGTGCTGTACTGCTCCCACAAGGGATTGCCCTCTTTGGGATAGAACGATTCGGCCAAGGTAGTCTTGCCGTTGACCGTTACGGCCATAGCGTCCCAAATGAATTTGCGCGACGTGGCAAAGGCGAAGTCACGTACGTTGTCCGCTTTGAAGATCCATGTCTTGGTGCCGGTTGCTTTGGCTTTGGCTTCGGGTTTTTCCGCAGAACGCGCTTCTTCCTCCGTTACGATAATTACCGGATTGTCAAAGGATTGACGCGCTTGAGCTAAACGTTTGCGTTGAGTGGCATTCAGGATGCTGGACTCGTTGGTCAAGACGCCCGTCGCAGCAACAATGTGGTCTTCGGGAACCGTGATGGCCACCTTGTAATCACCGAAGGGCAAGGTGAATTCTCCTTGGCCCAAGAACTGTTTGTGTTGCCAACCTACGTTGTCGCCGTAGACGGCCATGCGAGGGAAGAATTGTGCAATCGTGTAGAGTGTATTGTTCTCTTCTTCAAAGTGCTCGTAGCCGCTGCGACCACCGTCGGACATGCGGTTGTTAATGGTGTAGTGCCACTCAATTTTAAAGCGGTAGGAGCTTCCTGGCTTCAAGGGGCTGGGAAGGTCCACGCGCATCATAGTATTGACGATGGTGAAGGGCAGAGGAGAGCCGTTGCTTACGCCGTCGATGACAAATCCACCTTCGAATTGGTCGATGTAGCGCTGCTGCACTTGCTCGGGGGTGATGCTCTTGGGGAGTTCGCCCGTTTTTTTCAGGTCCGTCATGGAGCCGGGCTTGCGCATGTTCTGGTCCAATTGAACCCAGAGGTAGGTCAGGGCATCCGGGCTGTTGTTGGTGTAGGTAATCCACTCCGAGCCATCAATGCGGTGGGTGGTTTCGTCCAGCGTAATACTCATGTCGTAGCTGGCCTTGTTCTGGTAGTATTCGTGGCCCGGTGCGCCAGAGGCGGTGCGGTAGGCGTTGGGGGTAGGCAGCTCCTGCTCGAGTTGGCGGAACTTGCTGGTAGAAATGCGTTCGGTCGGTACACCTTGCGCCAGAGCCGAATGTCCAACGAGGACCGCAGCAAAAAGGGAGAAAATACGCTTCATCCTTAAGGGGGTTGAAAAAATCAGAAAGCCAAATGTAAGGCAATACCTAGGCACATAGCGCCCAAAACCAGGGCGGTATCGCGGAGGGACCAGCCCAATTGTTCTAGAATAGCACGGAGTACAAAAAGGGCGGCGACTACAGCGAGCTGCCCCCCCTCCACACCGGCCGTAAATCCGAGCCAAAGCTCCCAGGTAAAGGCGCCTTCCGGGACCATGATGGCAAAGTCGCTCCAAAAGGCTGCGCCGTGAATAAATCCAAAGAGACCTGCGAGAATCCAGAGCTTGGCGCGGGGTTGATGGGCACCCTTGAGCCACACGACGCGCCCCGCCGTGACCCATAGCGTGGCAAGCACACCCCATTCGATCCAGCTTTTGTTCAGGGGGATATCCGCCAGCGCTTGTACCGCCATGGCCGTCGTATGGGTAAGGGTAAAGGCGCTTAGCGCAGCCAACCAGGGCTTCCAGGCCTTGAGAGGAATGGGGGCCATTAGGGCTACGATAAAGAGGAGGTGGTCCCACGCGTGGATGTCTACAATGTGGTAGAATCCGAGTTCCAGGTAGAGAGAAAGGGCGTCACTCATTGTACAACAAAAGAGGGGCTATCTGCGTCAATAATGGCATGCTGGCTCCAGCCTTCGGCGCTCTTCCGAACCGAGTAGACGTTCTTTTGATCCGCATAGGTGCTGAGCAAGGTTCCATCAACTACCTGAAAAGGCGGTTTGGCCGTAAAGCGAAGCACGATGTGTACCGATTCAGGATCGTAGACATATGGGGCGTCTAAAGTCCAGGCGATGGGCTTGGCAGTTTTAGGGTCGCCGCTTCCTTTGTATAGGGTGAAATAGGCGTCCAGGTATGCCTGTACCTTCGCTTGGTGGTGGGCAACATCACTCAGCCGAATAGGCTCGTAGCCCATAGTCGTCATCGCTTCTTCTAGGTCGTCCGTAAACAGCGTTTTCTTCAAGACCCATTGGTTTTTAGCGGTTTGAACCAAGGTGGCCGATGAGAGGTGGAGGGGGTGCCGATCTGCGCTTACAAATCCTACCAGCAGTAGGGCGAAGAGGAGGGAACGTTGGAGGAAGCGCATCATGCCGTGAAAATAAAAAGGATCCTCGTTGTATCCGTTTAAAGTTTTTCACAAAAAAGGTTTTTGCACAGGGGAGGATGGCTAGTGTCGCCTTTATATTTGCACCTTATTTAGAATTAGTCTAATTAAAAATAACATCCCTTTTATGCGATTCCGCCTGCTCGCAAGTGTCTACCTCCTCTTTAGTGCATCCGCTTTATACGCCCAATTTCAACCGAATACCGCCAACCAATTGCTCCAAGCTTCCGGGACGCTGAGCATACGAGGGTATGGCGAATGCATAGGGAACCAACCCCTGGCGGGTCAAGGCACCTGGGATGCGCGTCGCTTCGTGCTTTTTACCGGCTACAAGTACGATGCGAACACGGCCGTGGTCACGGAGATTGAGGTCGAGCATGCCACGGAAATCTACTTGGAGCAGGCCTTTTTCCAGCACCGCCTCCGGCCGGGGGTCAACCTTCGGGCGGGCTTGATGCTGATTCCGATGGGGATTGCCAATGAATACCACGAGCCCACCACGTTCCATGGTGCCGAACGTCCCTACCTCGACCAGGTCGTCGTGCCCAGCACGTGGCGCGAATTAGCAGCCGGATTCCAGGGCTTCGTTCCACGCCGTACGCTGGGCTACCAGCTCTATGTTGTGAATGGCCTTCGGAGTTTTGATGGCCAAAAAGCCCTTTTTACCGGGGACAAAGGCTTGCGCGGTGGGCGTCAAAAAGGACGTCAAACCTTGGCGGCACACCCTGGCTTGATTGGCAAGTTTGAATGGGGAG
>JALQUY010000067.1 GCA_023260615.1 Schleiferiaceae bacterium | reverse complement strand
CCTACTTCAGCGATCCGTACAATCCAAATGCACAGACCCGCCCCACAAGCGATACCACGTGGTATTTCGTGGAGGTTCGCAGTGCCTTGGGCTGTTGGGGTATTGACTCCATGATGGTCGTTCAGTTCGACCCTTCCACCTTGTTGCCTAATTTGACCAACGTGATGAACGTTATCACCCCCAATGGCGACGGCTTTAACGATGTATTCGACTTGTCCGAAGTGGTCCAAGCCGATTCGTGTGACCTCGTCATCTTGGACCGTTGGGGTTCACGTGTGTACGACGAACCACGATACATCTCCGGATGGGGCGGCACCAATACAGGTGGTGACCCACTGCCCGATGGAACCTACTACTATTTGCTGCTTTGCAACGGGGAACCCCGTTACCGCGGCGCCATTACTGTAATTCGCAATTAATCGTCCGTTATGAAAAAGACGCTCGTTCTGGCTTTGATCTCGGGAGCTTTTGTGGCTCAGGCTCAGCAGCTTCCCTTGTATGCCAACTATTTTTTCGCCCCTCAAATGACCAATCCCGCCGTTTCAGGTGCGGACGGCTTTAGCGAATTGACCACCATGCACCGCCAGCAGTGGCAGGGCATGGAAGGTGCGCCTGAGACTTCTGCTTTGGTGTTCAATGGTGCGCTCAACAAGGAGCGCATTGGCTACTCCGTTTATGCGTACACCGACAAGACGGATATTGTGAGCCGTTCGGGTATTTACGGCAACTACGCCTACCATGCGCAGCTTTCGGAAACCTCTGTGTTAAGCTTTGGTGTGGGTGCAGGCTACGTGAACAACTCGTTCGATATGGCTTCGGTCCGCGTCAAGAATTTGGGCGACCCCTTCTTGATTCCCGCCAATCAAAACGGCACCTTGGACATGACCTTGGGCTTGAATTTGCGCGTAGCGGATTTCAACTTGGGACTGAGCGTTCCACAATTGCTCAATCCGACGATTACGTACAGCAACAACTACGACGGCCCTGTGGCGTACCACTTGATTCGTCACTACGTGGCACGCACGCAATACGATATCAAGGTGCAAAAGGACCGAATGGTACTCTCTCCCATGGTGACGGTACGCGCTGCGGCCTTTGTAAAGCCTCAGGTGGATGCCGGATTGATGTTCGATATGAAAGAGTACGGCTACATCGGTGCGATGTACCGCTCAAATTACGCGGCTACCATGAACGTAGGCGTGCACTTGACCCCCGTGCTTTCTTTAGGCTATGCACATGAGTTCAGCACAAACACGTATGCGTCCTATTTGGGCATGTCCAATGAATTTATTCTTTCGTACAAGTTTGGTGACAACAAGCGCAACGAACGTTTGGAGGCCGAAATCAAGCGTCTGAAAGACAAGCAACGCAGCTCTGCTCAAGAAACCGAAAAGTTGCTCAACGAGCGCTTTGAGGAATTCAAAGAAGAGATGGGCGCAGCGCAAGCGGCTGAGCTTGAGAAGCAAAAAGAAGCCCTCAAGGCGGAAGGATTGCAGCTCCAAGAGGCTGGTGCGCAAAATGGTGGTCTCCGCGGCAGCGGCAACACTGGCGGTAACGCAAATGGAGGCAATTCCAATGGTAATGCAAGCCAAAACGGCAGTTGGAACCAAGACAATGGCCAAGGCGGTTCGTGGAACACGGGCAACGACCCCAATGCTGCGGGCAACATCCGAGGCTACCGCAACGAAGAGTATGCAAACAACGTGGCTCCTGGTTCTCCTGGATACTATGTGACGGCGGGTGTGTACGGTGAGGCGGGCAACGCTGACCGCATGGCAAGCAGCCTGTCTAAAAAAGGCATCAATGCCAAGGTCTTCCGCGACAACCGCAATAACATGTACTACGTGTATCTCTTGAAGTTCCGCAGCTACGAAGATGCAGATCGCGCCAAGAGCTCTGGTTTGAACGGACAGTACAGCGGCAAGCTTTGGATTAAAGTCGTCGAATAATGGTACGACGCTTTACTTCGTGGATACTGGGACTTTTCTTGCTGCTTTCGGCGGGAAGTGTTCATGCGGCCCACCTGGTAGGAGGGGAGATTACCTACACGTGTAACGGAGGTAATAACTACACCATCAAGCTGCGCGTGTACCGCGATTGCAATAGCGGTGGTGCCCAGTTTGACAATACGGTAACCTTCACCATATTCGACAACACCGGGGCACAGCTCTACAATCCTACCGTTAACAAAGGCCCTACCGTCAGTGTTCCGGCTGGTACAGGCAACCCATGTTTGACGACGCCTCCCAACATCTGTACGGAGTATGCGGATTACGTTCACACGATGAACTTGCCAGCGCGCGTCGGGGGGTACACCATTTCCTACCAGCGTTGCTGCCGAAATGCGACCATCTCCAACATCGCCGCGAGTGGCAAGGGAAACACCTACACGGTGCAGATCCCGTCCTTGGACAACTGCAATAGCTCCCCAGAATTCACCACGGTTCCGCCTATCGTTCTGTGCTTGAACGACCTCCAAAACATCAATGCCTCGGCAACGGATGCGGATGGGGATTCGCTCTACTACGAATTCTGCGACATTCTCAATGGGGGATCGAGCGGCAATGCCTCTCCCAATCCAGCTGCGGCACCTCCCTATACCGCCATACCCTTCATCGCACCTCAAACTAGCAGCTCTCCCGTTCCGGGCAACCCTGCCTTGACAATTGATCCCAACACCGGCTACATCACGGGTTCGGCCAATACCACCGGGCAGTTTGTGGTGGGCATTTGTGTGAGCGAATACCGCAACGGGGTGTACCAATCCACCGTGCGTCGCGACTACCAGTTCAACATCACCAACTGCGTGAGCAATGTGGTGGCCGATATGTTGACCCAAATCGAGAAACCTAGCCTGCTCTGCGGCGGTCGTACGATGCCGTTTCAGGCACAAACATCCGGTGCCATCAGCTACTATTGGGATTTTGGCGATACTACCACGACTCAAGACACCAGTTCTTCCCCTTCTCCTTCCTGGACCTATCCGGACACGGGTGCCTACACGGTGATGCTGGTGATTAACCCCGGTCTGGTTTGTACGGATACGGTTTACGAGAGCTTCCATATCTACGATGCGCCAGACTACGTCATTCAGTACGATGGCCAAAGCTGCTTTGAGGCGCAGGATTTGACCTTCTATGCCAGCGGCACGACGCCACACGATGCAACCTTCTCGTGGGACTTTGGCAATTTAGCTAACGTATATGGAGCCACAGGCGACACGGTACAGCACGTGAGCTGGTCCCAGCCTGGCAAGTATCCGGTACAGCTCATTGTCTATTCAAAGACCTGTCCCGACACGACCTACGATACCATTGATGTGGTGCAGTGGTCCCTCCCTGTATTTGCGGGTAACGACACGGCGATCGCACGCGGCGATACGGCATACCTCAATGTGACGGCTGGAGCGGCCTACCGCTGGTTTGCGGATAAGCCCGTGTATTTCAACAACTATCGCCAGCAAGACCCACAGGCTTGGACGTACCAGGATTCGACCACCTTCTATGCGATTGTGACCAATTCGGTCGGTTGTCAGGGCATCGATACGGTCTTTGTGTACTACTTACCAGACCAAACGGACCCCGACCTTTCCAACGTTCAGAATGCCATGACCCCCAACGGCGATGGCATGAACGATGTCTTAGACCTCTCCGAAGTCACCTTTGGCGACCAGTGTACGCTGCGCGTTCTCAACCGTTGGGGCGGCCAGGTTTACCAGCAGGACAACTACGACGACACCTGGGGCGGCACCAATGCCAATGGCAACCCCTTACCTCCGGGTACCTACTACATCTTACTCCATTGTGGCAAAGAACTCCGCTATGGCGGTCCAGTGACCATCGTGCGCTAAAGCAGGCCGTACGTCATGCATAAAAAAAGCCCCGACCAACAGGCCGGGGCTTTTTATTTCAAATCGTGGTTCAATCGGAACTACGTGAGACGCACACGGTTTAGCCGTTGAACATGTCCCGAACGCGGTCAAAAAATCCCTTGTCCGATTTGCCTGGATTGGGTTGGAAATTGGCACTTTCCTGCAGCTTTTCGAGCATGGCTTTTTCTTCGCTTGTCACAGACTTAGGCGTCCATACGGATACGTGAACCAGCAAGTCTCCCGTACCATAGCCCTCAACGCTGGGGAGGCCCTTGCCTTTCAAACGCAACGTCTTGCCGCTTTGGGTGCCTGCGTCAATCTTCATACGGGCTTTCCCTTGAATGGTGGGGATTTCCACCGTGGTGCCCAAGGCACAGTCTGGGAAGGAAACATAGAGGTCGTAGTGCAGGTTTTGGCCTTCACGAACGAGTTCTGAATGGGCTTCCTCCTCGATGGAAACGATGAGATCACCCGCTGGTCCGCCTACGGGACCATGGTTGCCCTTGCCGCCCACGCGAAGTTGCATGCCGTCCTGAACGCCTGCAGGAATCTTCACGCTTACGACTTCGTCCACGCGCTCCAGACCATCCGCTCCAACGCCATCGGGACGCTTGTCAATCATCTTTCCGGAACCATTACACCCGTGGCAGGCAGAGGCGGTGCGCATCTGGCCTAGGATGGTGTTTTGGACGCGCGTGATTTGACCGGAGCCGTTACAGACCGTACAGGTCTTAAACGTCAAGCCGTCGGCGGGTACCGCGCGGCGGATTTTAATCTTTTTCTCCACCCCATTGGCGATGTCTTCCAACGTGAGTTTAACGCGGACTCGGAGGTTGGCGCCGCGCGCGGCTCCGCCACGGCCACCGCCACCGCCAAATCCGCCAAAGCCCCCACCGCCAAAAATGTCACCAAAGTGGCTGAAGATGTCGTCCATGTTCATGCCACCGCCAAATCCACCGCCTCCGGCGCCAAAGGCTTGGTGGCCAAACTGGTCGTATTTCTGCTTTTTTTCCGCATTCGAGAGGACCTCGTAGGCCTCAGCGGCTTCTTTGAACTTGTCTTCCGCTTCAGCGTCCCCGGGATTCTTATCGGGGTGGTATTGGATGGCTAGCTTGCGGTAGGCCTTCTTGATTTCGTCGGCAGAGGCGGACTTGGATACGCCTAGAACCTCATAGTAGTCGCGTTTAGCCATAGTTTAGGAGGCTAAGGATTCGCCCACTACCACTTTGGCATAGCGGATTATTTTCTCGCCCAATTTGTAGCCTTTTTCGATTTGGTCGACCACCTTACCAGCCAACTCAGGGCTAGGGGCGGGGATGTTGGTAATGGCCTCCATGGTTTCCACGTCAAAGGCCTGTCCCGTTGCGTTGTCCATTTCCTTGAGGCCCTCGGCTTTCAGGGTGTTGAGGAATTTTGTGTAGATCAGTTCAAGGCCTACACGCTCGGCAGAATCTGCCGAAATATTCTTCAATGCACGCTCAAAGTCGTCCACCACAGGAAGAATGGCCTTGATGACCTTTTCGTTGGCGGTCGCCATGAGGTCGAGGCGTTCACGGGCATTGCGGCGGCGGAAGTTTTCAAATTCGGCATACAGGCGCAGGTTCTGGTCCTTGAGGGCTTGGATTTCCTCAGCAGGGTCCGCAGCCACTTCCGGGGCTTCGGCCTCAGCGGTCTCAGCGGTTGCTGCGTTCTCGTCCAAAATGGGCTCTTCGGCCTCGTGCTGGTGTTTAGATTCTTTTGCCATGCGTGCAAGTAGTATTCAGTGCTGCCCTAAAAGCAAACAATCTGCCAAACTGATTTCGTGTCAGAATGGCAGATTGTCAGCCCCAATCAGGGCCAGGCTGTCGTGACGAACTGTCCGTCCTTATTGAAGAAGGGACTTCAAAGCGGCCTCCAATTGGGCGCCGCGCAGGCCTTTGGCAATGATCTTGCCTTTGCCGTCGACCAAGAAGGTCATGGGGATGGCGTTGACGCCGTACAGCGCAGCGCCTTGAGCGCGCCAGCCGCGGAGGTCGCTCACGTGGCTAGTCCAGGTGAGGCCGTCTTTGGCGATGGCGTCCACCCAGCGGTCCTTGGCTTGATCCAAGCTCACGGAGTAGATTTCAAAGCCTTTGCCGGCGGTGTATTTCTTGTCCTTGTACTCGTTGTAGATGCGCACCACATTGGGGTTTTCCATGCGGCAGGGGCCACACCAAGATGCCCAGAAGTCGATCAATACGACTTTGCCGCGCAAATCACTCAACTTGACGATATCGCCGTTGGGATTTTGGAACGCGAGTTCAGGCGCTTGATCGCCTACATTGATATTGGCCAGTTGCATTTCGCCAGCCGGGCGAAGCATGCTATCAGCAGGGCGCGCAGCCGTCCACAAGAGGGCGGAGGCGAGAAGAAGAGAAGCAAGTACTTTTTTCATGATGGGATAAAGTTAGGCAGGAATGCGTTCGATTTGGGCACCGAGGGCTCGAAGGCGCTCGTCGATGCGCTCGTAGCCGCGGTCGATTTGTTCAATGTTGTGTATGGTGCTCGTTCCTTCGGCGCTCAATGCGGCGATGAGCAAGGCGATACCGGCACGAATGTCAGGCGACGTCATCGTAGTCGCGCGCAGGGTGAACTTTCGGTCCAAACCAATTACGGTAGCGCGGTGCGGATCGCAAAGAATGATCTGGGCACCCATGTCGATGAGTTTGTCCACGAAGAAGAGGCGGCTTTCGAACATCTTCTGGTGAATGAGCACCGAACCCTTAGCCTGCGTGGCCGTCACCAGGACAATGCTCAGCAGATCGGGCGTGAAACCTGGCCAAGGGGCATCGGCCACCGTTACCATGGAACCGTCCAAGTAGGCGCCAATTTCATAGCTTTCCTGTGCAGGGATGTGAATGTCATCCCCGTGGATTTCAAGTTTGATGCCCAGCTTGCGGAATACATCGGGGATAATGCCCAAATGTTGAACGCCCGCATTCTTGATCGTCAATTCGCTTTGCGTCATGGCCGCCAAACCAATCCAGGATCCAATCTCAATCATATCGGGCAAGCAGCGGTGGTCTGTACCGCCCAAGCGCTCCACACCTGTGATGGTCAATAGGTTGCTACCGATGCCGTCAATTTTAGCGCCCATGCGAACGAGCATGTTGCAGAGCTGCTGCAAATAAGGCTCGCAGGCTGCGTTGTAGATCGTGGTCGTGCCGGGGGTCAAAACCGCCGCCATCACGATGTTCGCCGTACCTGTAACGGAAGCCTCATCTAGGAGCATGTAGGCGCCTTGGAGGCCCGTTGCGGGTGTTTCCACGCCATAGAAGTGAGAGCCTTCTTCAAATTTGAATTCGGCGCCCAATTTCATAAAGCCCAGGAAGTGGGTGTCCAGTCGACGACGGCCAATTTTATCGCCCCCCGGCTTGGGAATGTAGCCCTTGCCAAAGCGCGCCAACAGGGGCCCCACGAGCATAATGGAACCGCGCAGGGCGGCACCTTTTTTCTTGTAGGTGTCTGAAAAGAGGAAGTTGACGTCAACGTCCTTGGCGCAGAAGCTGTAGTCTCCGTGACCGTGCTTGGTAACGGCTACGCCGAAATCTCCGAGGATTTCAATGAGTTTGTTGACGTCTACGATATCAGGAATGTTGGAAACGCGAACGGTCTCCTCCGTCAGCAGTACAGCGCAGAGAATTTGGAGAACTTCGTTTTTAGCGCCTTGGGGGTGCACATCGCCTTTGAGGCGACGTCCACCAGTGATGCGAAAGCTGGATGACACGGAATAGGGAGGTTATTTGCGTTTAAAGGGGCCTTTTCGCTTGAAGTTGGCCTTTGATTTCTTCTTAGTGCGGGTGTGCAAGGGAGCGTTTTGGGAGACGACCCCGCGGTTCACCGACAAGGTGGTTTTTTCTTGGCCCAGTTGCCCGCCGGAGAGGATGCGCAATTCGGCATAGATCACCGCATCGTCCACCGTGTCCTTGTTCCAAGAGAGGTAGGCGCGCTTCATTTGGTTAGCAATGTCCAGTTCCATGGCGTCGCGCTCTTCGGAGGGCTCCATGGCGGAGACCGTAGCGATCAAGCTCTGAATGATGTTGCCATAGTAGCGGTGGCTGCGGCTCTTTTGGGGGTAGGGGACGGCTTCTGGTTTCTCGCCCAATTTTTCCCGCGTGGGAATAGGGTAGGGGCAGTCCACGTCCAGTTGGAAGTCGGACAAGACAAAGAGGTGGTCCCACAACTTGTGGCGGTAGTCTGGATTGTCGCGCAGGCTGGGATTGAGGTTGCCAATGACATCGATGATGCTGTTGGCCACCTTGGTGCGGTGGTCCCGATCGGGCAGCGTCAAGCAGTACTCGATCATGGACTGCACGTGGCGCCCATATTCGGGCATGCGCAACTGCTCACGGTCCGTGTTGTAGTCCAGGGAAAGAGCGGCAATGTTTGAAGTATCCATCATGAAAGGAGTTGCAATTTAGCAAACTTGAGCAGCAATTTTTTCTCGCCTGCGTTGTCGAAGAGGATGGTGGCTTTGCGCTCGGTACCGTCGCCAGTCAATTCCGTCACTTTTCCAATGCCAAAGCGGTCGTGTACCACTTTAAATCCAATTTCTAGGCCAAGTTCCAAGGCGTTGCTGCCCGAACTTCCCGCACTTTGCGTGGCTTGATTCATGGGCTTGAGCGCGGTGGGTCGTCGGAAGCGAACAGGCGCTGGAGGCGGGCTGGGCTTCGTCGGTTTGGGGGACGCAGGGCGAGAAGGCGCTGCGGTTCTGCGGGTCGAAGGTACGTCAAAGGCGTCCATCAACTCTTTGGGCACCGAATAGGTGGGCTGGAATTCAGGTACATGGATGTCCAAATGGGCCTCGTCCAGCTCCTCCAAAAAGCGGCTGGGCTCGCAATCAATGAGTTTGCCCCAACGGTAGCGCACGTGGGCGTAGGTGAGGAAGGCGCGCTTTTCGGCACGCGTTAACGCCACATAAAACAATCGGCGCTCTTCTTCTAGATCTGAACGCGACCCCATCGACATCATGGATGGAAACAAATTCTCCTCCATGCCCACCACAAAGACAGCTGGAAACTCCAGGCCTTTCGCCAAGTGAATGGTCATCAGGTTCACCTTGGGGCGGTCGTCCTCGTCCGCTCGGTCCGCATCCGTCAGCAAAGCCACGTCCTGAAGAAAGGCCCCCAAACTTGGGTCGCCATCTTCCACTTGCTGCTGTTGCTCTACAAAGTCCTTGATGCCGTTGAGCAATTCCTGCACGTTTTCGTAGCGCGAAATGCCCTCAGGCGTCTTGTCCTCCGCCAAAAATTTGATAATTCCGCTGCTGCGCGAAATGTGTTCGACCACGTCAAATGCATCTTTCTCCTGAGCGATGATTTGATAGGATTTGATCAGATCGGTAAAGGCCAACAGGCGCTCCTGGGTAGGGCGGTTGATGTTGATG
>JALQUY010000066.1 GCA_023260615.1 Schleiferiaceae bacterium | reverse complement strand
GGACCAATGCCAAACGGTCTACCGCAGTTCGCACGCGCATTTGGACCCAGGGCAGGCCTATGGCTTGGCACAGGAAGCCTTCCGCGCGGAGGACATTCGCATCGAAGGCGGCCGTCAAGTCTTTACCCTCGTTTTGGGCGAGGAACGCATTGAGAACGTGGCGGCCGGCTTACCCGGGCTTCACAACATCGAAAATGCCGTTGCGGCGGCCTGTTTGGCTCGTCATGCTGGGTTGACCCTGACGCAAATTGCCGCGGGCATTGCCTCGTTCACGGGCGTGCAGCGCCGCTTTGAACGGGTGTATGAGTCGGGTGCGGAAGTATACATCGACGACTACGCCCACCACCCTACCGAGATTAAACGCTTGCTCGAAGCCGTGCGCAGCCTCTACCCTGGACGCTCCGTGGCCGTGCTGTTTCAGCCCCATTTGTTTAGCCGAACGCGCGACTTCCTCCAAGGCTTCCAAGCCGAACTTCAAAGTGCCGACGCCGTAGGCCTATTGCCCATCTACCCAGCGCGCGAGGCAGCCCTGCCCGGTGTAACCTCTGAAGCCCTGGCCGAAGGTATTCCCGGGGCCGTGGTCGTCCCGTACGCAGAGGGGGCTGCCTGGTTGGCCCAACGCCCGGAAGCCATCAAGGTGACCGTGGGCGCGGGGGACATCGATCGCTTAGTTCCACAGGTCCTAGCGGGCCTTAAAAAAGCGGCGGTATGACCTGGATTAAACGCATCGGAATTCTCCTGACGTGGTTGGTGGTGCTCATAGGCGGGGCTTTGGCCTTGATTAGCAGCCAGTCGGTGCGCGAAAAGCGCCCCTTGAAAGGCTATGAAATCCGCATTCAAAACCCTGATAATCAAGCATTTTTGATTGAAGAAGACCTCGCGGATATTTTGCAGCAAGCAGGAGCGCCTTGGGACAGCGTTTCTAGGAAAGAAATCAACATTCCAATGTTAGAAGAAAATCTCCGGAAACACCCGCTAGTGCTGGGCGCAGAGGTATTTTCAACATGGGAAGGAGTAGTCCGGATCGAAATTGTCCAAAAAGAAGCCAAAGCACGCGTGATCAACGACTTAGAAATGATGTATGTAGACAAAGAGGGCCATTTGTTCCCGCTTTCGGCGCATGCTTCGGCGGCAGTGCCCGTCATTTCTGGCGTTTCGGATTCCACGCAGCGCGTGAAAGCCTTGCGATTGTTGGAGCAAGCGGCCCAGCATCCGGCCTTTCCGGGTGGGTGGACGGCCGTGGCTCGGAACGAAAAAGGAAATTACAGCGCCTACCCCGCTTGGCACCCCCACCGTTTGGACTGGGGATGGCCCAATGAATTTGAAGACAAAGCCCACAAGGCGCACGCCCTCTATGCCCAATTGCTCCAGAAGAAATCGCTGGACAGCTTGGAGTGGCTGGACGTTCGCTTCGCGGGCCAAGTAGTATATGGATTTAACGACTAGAGAGATGAAAACCAACCGCATAGCTGTCGGATTAGACATCGGAACCACCAAAATTGTGGCCTTGATTGGACGCCACAATGAGTTTGGGAAAATTGAAATCATCGGCCACGGCACGGCGCCTAGTTTGGGCGTTCAGCGCGGCGTGGTGGTGAACATCACCCAGACCATTGAGTCCATTGAAAAGGCGGTGGAACTGGCCGAACAGAGTGCCGGTCTCTCCATCAAGTCGGTAGCAGTGGGCATTGCCGGCCAGCACATTCGCAGCTTGCAGCATTCGGACTACATCACCCGCGAAGATGCGGAGGAGGTGATTGAGGATGCGGATTTGGACCGTTTGACCGAAAACGTGCACAAGCTCGCCATGATGCCCGGCGAAGAAATCATCCACGTCCTGCCCCAGGAGTACAAAGTGGACGGTCAAGGCGACATCAAGGAGCCCCGCGGCATGTACGGCGGACGTTTGGAAGCTTCCTTCCACATCGTGGTCGGCCAGTTGACCAGCATCAAAAACATTGCGCGCTGTGTGAAGAGTGCGAATTTGGACTTGCACACCGTCAACCTGGAGCCTCTCGCCAGTGCCGATGCCGTGTTGAGCCAAGAAGAGAAAGAAGCCGGGGTCGTACTGGTGGATATCGGCGGTGGCACCACGGATGTGGCCATTTTCAAGGACGGCATCATTCGCCACACCGCGGTGATTCCTCACGGCGGCAACATCATCACCAGCGACATCAAGGAGGGCTGCAGCATCATCGAGAAGCAAGCCGAAACCTTGAAAGTTCGCTTCGGTAGCGCCTGGCCCGGCGAGAACAAGGAGAACGAAATCGTCGCTATCCCCGGCCTGCGCGGTCGCGAGCCCAAAGAAATCAGCCTGAAAAACCTCAGCCGCATCATTCATGCGCGCTGCACGGAAATCATCAACGCGGTCTTCACCGAAATCAAGAACTACGGCTACGACCAACCTTCCAAGAAGTTGATCGCCGGCGTAGTCATCACCGGTGGCGGCAGCCAGCTGAAGCACATCAAGCAGTTGGTGGAGTACTTGACGGGTTTGGATACGCGCGTGGGCTACCCCAACGAGCACCTTGCTTCGTTGGAAGCCACCAACCCTTTGAATTCGCCCATCTACGCCACGGCCGTCGGACTGCTGATGCAAGGCTTGAACAGCCGCAAAGCCATTGATTTTGTGGAGATTCCCGAAGAAGACCTAGCCACCGTCGACAGCCTGGAGCCCGCAGAAGAAGCGGCTTGGGAAGCACCTGTGGCTGTGGCCCATGCGATGGAGTCCCACGAAGACGCAGAGGACTTTGCGCCTATCGCCGACGCTACGGACGAGGCCGACGAATCTGCCTTTGACCATTTGCTCGACGGCCCCCAGGAACAGCACGAGGAGGACCTCGTGGAAGCCTCTGTCGAAGATGCCCCCGAAGAAAAACAGCCCATTGCTACCAGCGCCAACCAAGGCAACTGGTTCAAGAAATGGGCCGACAAGTTTATTGACCTAATTGACGAATGATCTGAGCCCACTCATGAGCGATACGTTAGATTTTGATTTACCCAAACACCGGTCTTCTGTCATTAAGGTGATAGGTGTAGGTGGCGGCGGTTCCAACGCCGTTAACTACATGAAGCTGCAAGGCATTCGGGGCGTAGACTTCATCGTCTGCAACACCGATGCCCAAGCCTTGGCGCATAGTCCTGTGGAGAACAAAGTGCAACTGGGCGCTACCCTGACCGAAGGGTTGGGTGCCGGGGCCAATCCCGAAATTGGGGAGAAAGCCGCCTTGGAGAGCTACGACACTGTGCAGCGCATGCTGGAGAACCAAACGAAAATGGTCTTCATCACCGCAGGCATGGGCGGTGGTACGGGCACCGGAGCTGCGCCTGTCATTGCCAAAGCCGCGAAAGAACTGGGCATTCTGACCGTGGGCATTGTGACGGCTCCTTTTGCCTTTGAAGGCGGTCTGCGCCAGCGCCAAGCGGAAGCGGGCGTCGAAAAACTCAAAGAGCAGGTCGATTCGCTCATCGTCATCAACAACAACAAACTGCGTGAAGTCTACGGCAACCTCGGGTTCAAGGCCGGCTTCAACAAAGCAGACGAAGTATTGGCTACGGCTGCCAAGGGCATTGCCGAAGTCATCACGCACCACTACAACGTCAACATTGACTTGCGCGATGCGCGTACGGTCCTGCACAATTCCGGCACGGCCATTATGGGTTCGGCCAAAGCGAGCGGGCCCGAACGTGCCATGAACGCCGTCCAGGAGGCGCTGGATTCCCCCTTGCTGAACGACAACCACATTCATGGCGCGCGCCACGTGCTGCTGTTGATTGTTTCGGGCAGTGGCCAACATGAAATCACCTTTGACGAAATTGGCGAGATCAACGATTACATCCAGGACCAAGCCGGACGCCAGGTGGACATCATCATGGGAATTGGCGAGGACGAGCAGTTGGGCGACGCCGTTCAAGTGACCGTCATTGCCACTGGTTTCAGCGCCAGCAATCCGGTAGGGGCCATTGCTCCAGCCGTTCCTGAGACGGTCGTGTACAAATTGGACGAAGAGAAGCCCTTGAACGAGGTTCCTAAAGTTCCTGCTCCGACCAAAGCTTCAGAGGTGCTTGCGGGCCAAATTGACCTGTTCCAAGCCATCGAGGACCAGCCCCTTCCCGAAGACCCTAAATCTGCCATCAAGCCCGAAGCCCAAGCCCTGAACGCCGCGCGCTTCGCCGCCGAGCAACCGCTTGAGGCACATGCCGAAGTGGAAGCGGACCTGCCCTTGGTGCACCAGCTCGACGAAGAAGAGACGCCTGTTGCCGAGATTCACGAGGAAACGCCCTTTTCTGAAGCGCTTCCCATGGAGGCAACGGACACGGAGGAAGCCTACGGTGAAGAAGAAGGCCTCAACTTTGAAATCCAGACCGTTGACGAACTGCCGGTAGCGGCCAGTGAGGAACTTGCTCCTTGGGAAACCCCTATGGTGGATAGCTCCATGGAAGCGGAAGAAGCACCCCGTGCATTTGAACTTCCAGCGGAAGAGGAAGCGGAAACGGACGCTTTTGAATCGCCTCTCGCATTTGAGGAAGACGAAGAAGAGCCCGCCTACGAGATGCCTTCTTTTGACCTAGACCACGACGTGGAATGGGACGTGGAAAAACCCCTTTCGGGTATGGAGGTGGATGCGGCCGATGATGCGGAAACCACTGTTTTCCAGCTCACCGATGACGCCGAAGAAGCTGGCTTCATGCTAGACTATCCGGAAGAATTCGATGCTTTCAGCCACGACGCGCCTGCCGATGAATTCATTCCAACATTCCAAGCAGAAGAAGCCCCCGAAGTGGAAGCTGAAGTTGAGCTAGAGGCATCCGTTTCCGAAGAAGCACCCCAAGTAGAAGCGGCATTTGAGCTAGAGGCACCTGTTGCCGAAGAAGCTCCCGAAGTGGAAGCTGAAGTTGAGGATCCTTTTAGCCCCGCGGCTGAGGAAAGCCCCAAGCGACGAGAAGTTGCATCCTATGACTTAAATGATTTGCGCGCATTAGAGGAAGAGCTCTTTGGACCAAAGTCCACAAAAGTTCCTACCGCCGAGACCGTGAATCCCCAGCCCGTAGACACTCCCCAAGTAGAATCCCCTGTATTTGGAGCGCAGGAAGTCCCCGTTGCTGAAACCCATCAGGAGGAAGCACCGGTGGCTCCGGAAGCGAAGCAGGACACCTGGGAAGTTCAGGAGGCCCCTGTCGCATCTTCCCCTGCATCGCTAGATCCAGAAGCCGCTTTGCCCGAGGCAAAATCAGCCCCAGAGGCAGGGTCAACGCCTGAGCAACCCGTTTCTCGTGCACGCGTTTCGGACGATTTTGAACTGCGGGTGGTTGAGCCCGCTCCCAAAGGTCCGGTACAGCTCGATCCAGAAAACGACCCCATTAGCCGCGACAAGCTCAACCGCATGGCAGCCGAGCGCCGCGCCTACCTCTCCAACTACAACCACACGTTTAACTCCCATGTCCAAGCCATGGTCATGACGGAGCAGGAGTGGGAAACGCCAAGCTATGCCCGCAAAGGCATGGATGTAGCTCCTACTGCCTATTCGAAAGAATCCAATTTGGGCAAAACGGGCTTGAGTGGGGATAAAGACGACATCGAATTCCGTTCGCATAATTCATTCCTCCACGACAATGTCGATTGATACGCTAGATGCACGCCTTGGTGAAGACCTGAAATCCGCCATGCGCGCCAAAGAAACGGTGCGTTTGGAGGCCATTCGTGCCATTCGGACCGCCCTTACGATGGAGAAATCCAATGCCGGCAATGGCGGCAGTCTCACGGAAGCCCAAGAGGTAGCTGTACTGCAACGCCTAAAGAAGCAGCGTCAAGAGGCTGC
Source organism: Schleiferiaceae bacterium (assembly GCA_023260615.1). Classification (GTDB taxonomy): domain Bacteria; phylum Bacteroidota; class Bacteroidia; order Flavobacteriales; family Schleiferiaceae; genus TMED14. Next base: position 3,528 of record JALQUY010000066.1, on the reverse strand, counting down.
TGACATCTTCAACCAGCAGAACCGCGCAGATTTGGCCCAAGTAGAGGAAGAACAGTTGGCCGTCATCAGTGCCTACCTACCCGCCATGCTGGAGGGAGCCGACTTGGAAGCCGCTTTGAAGCCACTGTTAGCGCAAGTAGGCGCCAGCGGACCTGGAGACTTTGGAAAAGCCATGGGCATGTGCAGCAAGGCCATGGCAGGCAAAGCAGAAGGAAAGGCCGTGGCAGATGCCGTTAAGCGTTTACTCGGCGCTTAAAAGAATTCGTAAATCAGCTTGAGGGAGAAGACCTGTGAACGGCCGTTCGCAGCATTCATTCCGCGCCAATTGGCAATGGCAATGGTCATGTCTTGACCGTAGTAAGGAATTCGGAAACCGGCCTCCACGTAGGGACCGTAGTGTGCATCACGCGTCATCCCATAGAGGTCAAAGTAGTTGACATCATAGCTGCCCAATCCCAGGCTAAAGAAGCCACCCACCGCTTTGGTACTCGCTGCCGTCGCCCCCATGCCGGCATGTACTGAACCACAGAGCGCATAATTCACCCCTAAGGCCGAGGCGCCACTCACTAAAGACTGTACCAGGGAGGCCCCGATAGGCAACCCCAAGCCATAGCTTAGGTTTTCGTTCACCGGGAAGACGTAGCGAGGCACATAGTTCAGGCCGTTGCCCATGAAGAGTTGCCCCGCATTATTGCGCGGCACCCCAATCGAGTAATCGTAGCCAAACCCGTGCAAAAAATGCGGGTCATCCTGGGCCCAAGCTAGCGGCGCCAAAAGCATGGCGAAGACAAAGAAAAAACGCTTCATTGCGGTGAAGATAGTGAACACCCGGGGCACCTAGGGCGGTACCTTTGCGGCATGCCAGCTCAAAACCCCTTGACCGCGGCGGTGCGTTCCTACAAAGCAGCCTTTTCGGGCCTTTCCCCAGAAGCCTGGGTCCTTGCCACCGTCATGCTGATCAACCGTGCCGGCACCATGGTCCTCCCCTTTTTAAGTCTATACCTCACGGAGGGCCTTCACTTTTCTTTGGAGGACACCGGCTACGTCATGGCCTGCTTTGGGGCCGGCTCTATGCTGGGCGCCTTCAACGGCGGCTACTTAACGGACCGAATCGGCTCCTACCGCGTCCAAAGTTTCGCCCTATTTGGCGGCAGCATCCTCTTTTTGGGGCTTTCCTTTATTTCAAATTTTTGGCTGCTGTGCGCGGGCGTCTTCCTCCTCACAGCCATCGCGGATATGGTGCGCCCCGCCAATTCTGCAGCTGTCTTTGAATACGCCAAACCCGAAAACGTCACCAAGGCCTTCTCTCTGAACCGAATGGCCATCAACCTTGGCTTTTCCTTAGGCCCTGCCGCAGCTGGGCTCATCGCCGCACTGAATTATCAGGGGCTTTTTTGGGCCGATGCCCTCACCTGCTTCGGCGCCGGCATCCTGTTCACCGCCTACTTCCGCAAGCGCCAGCCAAGGAGCCAGCGCGAAGCCAAACCCAAAGGCCGTTCGCCTTTCCGCGACCCCAGCGCCTTGGCCTTCTCCGCACTGGTCTTGATTTTTGCGGTCGTATTCTTCCAATTGGTCGCCTCCCTCCCGCTCTACTACCGGAACGAATACCACCTCTCCGAAGAAATGATCGGGCTTTTGCTGGGCGCAAATGGAGTGCTTGTAGTGGGCGTGGAAATGGTCTTCGTCAACTGGGCCCAAAACCGAATCAAGCCCCGCTTTGCCATCGCCCTGGGCTGCATCATCTTGGCGCTATCCTTTGCCAGCTTGAATCTATTGGACGGAGTACCCAACCTTTTCTTGTCGATGGGCATTCTCAGCGTGGCAGAAATTCTGGCCATGCCCTTCATGATTTCCTGGATCACGTTGCGTGCTGGGGACGCTTCGCGCGGCCGCTACCTCGGCCTCTACGCCGCTACGTATGCGCTGGGCCATATCCTCGCACCTATCCTCGGCACCCGCACGATTGCGGGCCCGGGATTTGAGATGCTGTGGTGGATCTGTGTGGGCCTCGCCCTACTTGCAGCGCTCGGCTTTAGTCAACTACCTCCCGCGACTGCGCGTCAATCACAGCCATAGCGGCGGCATTGACGATTTCGCGGACGCTGGAGCCCAGCTGCAGTACGTGCGCCGGGTAGCTCAGACCAATCAACAAAGGACCTACGGCCTCCATGCTGCCCATGGACTGGAGTAGCTTGTACGAGATGTTCGCAGAGCTCAGGCCGGGGAAAACAAAGATGTTCGGCTCCTTGCCCACCAAGTCGCTGAAGGGGAACTGCTCTTGCAAGAGGACGTTGTCCACGGCGAAGTTGGCTTGCATTTCGCCGTCGGCGATGAGTCCAGGTTCGCGCTGGCGAATGATGCGAAGCGCGTCGCGCATCTTCTTGGGCGTTTTGCCCTCGGAAGACGATCCAAAGTTGGAGTAGCTCAACAAAGCCACTCGGGGTTCTAGGTTCATCTTTCGCACCATAGCAGCGGCCTCACAGGCGATTTGCGCCACGCGCTCCGCTGAAGGGTCCTGGTTCATGGTCGTATCTGCGAAGAAACGCGGCCCGCGCTTGGTTAGCATCACGTAGACCCCAGCGACCGTGCGGCTGTGGTCCTTGGGACCTAAGATCTCGAGGACGGGCTTTACGGCGCGTGGGTACTTCACCATGGACCCGGTGATGTAGGCATCCGCGTCACCCATGCGAACCATCATAGGACCGTAGTAATCGCGGTTGCGCATGTTGCGACGGGCTTCGTCGTAGCCTACGCCCTTGCGCTGGCGCCATTTGTAATATTCGTCCGCGTACTCCGAAATTCGAGGCACATGGAAGCTCTTGACATCGATGATTTGGACGTCCTCTAAGCCCAGGCTGAACTCTTCATTCAAGGCTTGAATCCGGCTCACATCCCCCAACAAAATGGGTTCGGCAATGCCTTCTTCCAATACGATCTGGGCGGCCTTGAGCACGCGGTAGTTTTCCGCCTCGTTGAAGACCACCTTCTTGGGGTTGGTCTTCGCCTTTTCCATGACAAGTCGAATAAACTTATCGTCACGTCCCAAACGGCTGCGCAGCTCCTCTTCGTACGCGTCCCAGTTTGCAATAGACTGCTGGGCCACGCCCGACTCCATAGCGGCCTTAGCCACTGCCGAGGAAACGGTATAGATCAAGCGGGGATCAAAGGGCTTGGGAATAATGTAATCGGGGCCAAACGTCAAATTGCGGCTGCCATAGGCGAGGTTCACAATTTCAGGTACTGGCTCCTTGGCCAATTCCGCGATGGCCTTCACGGCCGCCAACTTCATGGCTTCGTTGATCTGGGTGGCACGCACGTCCAAGGCCCCACGGAAGATGTAAGGGAAGCCCAAAACGTTGTTGACCTGATTGGGGTTGTCACTGCGGCCCGTAGCCATGATCAAGTCATCGCGTGTCTCTTTCGCGAGTTCGTACTTGATTTCGGGGTCGGGGTTGGCCAAGGCAAAGACCACAGGATCCGCAGCCATCGTCAGAATCATTTCGGGCGTCAAAATGTTGCCCTTGGATA
>JALQUY010000065.1 GCA_023260615.1 Schleiferiaceae bacterium | reverse complement strand
AAAGAATTTCTGCGCGGTCCAAGAAGTCCTGCTCGTCCAAATCGCCGTCGGACAACAAGTTGTTCAGAGTGATTTCAAACAGAACGACCAACTTGTCTTTGTCGACGCGCTTGGATTCGATGAATTTCTCGTAGCCCTTTTTGATCATGTCCATGTTCACCTTGGTGACGGGGCGGAACGAGCCGCGCATGGCGAGAATGTTCTTTTTGTACAGCAGCTCTGCGGGGAGGAGGTTTTTACCTTCTGGGCCAAAAATGACTGCATCCGTATAGCCATTTTTGATGAGCTGCAGGGACATGAGGCGGTTATCGACCTTCTTAAAATCAGGGCCGCTAAAGTTTACCAAGTCAATTTCAATGGCCGAACGGTCTATGCCGTCGTACAAGCTCTTCAAAAGTTCCTTGGGGTCCTGGTGTAGGAAATTAACCCCGTAAATGAGATTGACACCTAGCGTTCCAATCGTTTCTTGTTGGTGCTTCGCGTCGTTTTCGTGCAAACGCACGTGGATGATGACTTCGTTGGGGGCTTGACCCGGAACCGTTTGGAAGCGGATACCGATCCAACCATGTCCTTTGAAGGTTTTGGCAAAATTGATGGTCGCCACGGTGTTTGCGAATGCGAAGTAGCATTTGCTGGGGTGCTTCTCACGCGACAAGCGGTCCTCCAGGAGTTTGTACTCATGGCCCAGCATTTTGCGCAACCGGCTTTCCGTGACGTAGCGTCCATCGGTTTCAATCCCGTAAATCGCGTCCGAAAAGTCTTTGTCGTAGGCAGACATCGCTTTGGCGATGGTCCCGGAGGCTCCTCCAGCTCGGAAGAAATGACGCACAGTCTCTTGACCCGCTCCAATCTCAGCAAAAGAGCCGTAGATATTGGCGTTTAGGTTAACACGAAGCGCTTTTTGCGCAGCCGAAAGAATCATGTCTCCCATACAATACAAAGGTATGGCTAAATTCGTGCCATGAGCGCGCTAGAACTTGAGTTTTTGGGTACCGGGACGTCCGGAGGAGTGCCCCTGATTGGGTGTACCTGTCCTGTTTGCACATCCGGTGACACGCGGAATCAACGCTTGCGAAGTTCGGTTCTGCTGCGTTCGGGCCAAACGTCCGTTGTAATTGACTGTGGCCCAGACTTTCGACAGCAAATGCTTCGTGCCGGACAAAGTAGGCTTGACGCTATTGTCCTGACCCACGAGCACATGGACCACGTGGCCGGTTTGGATGAAGTGCGCCCGCTCAACTACCAGCAAGGGGGCGATATGCCCATCTTTTGTACCGAGCGGGTGGAAAATCGCCTTCGCCAACAATTTGCCTACGCCTTTGCCGAGGATAAGTACCCGGGCGCACCCTCTTTGGTGCTCAATCGGGTAGAGGTGGGGCAAGATTTTCAGGTGGGGGATCAGCGCTGGACGCCTATTCTGGGACAACACGGCACTTGGCCCGTCATGGGCTATCGAATTGGAGGTGTCGTCTACCTCACGGACGTAAGCGCCATGAAGGCGGAGGAAATGGAAAAGATCAAAGGAGCCGACATCCTAGTGGTCAACGCCCTTCGTCACACGAAACATGTCAGTCATTTCAGCTTAGAAGAGGCCATAGCCTTTGCACAAGCCTGTGCCGTCCCTCAGGTATACTTTACGCATGTGAGCCACCAGTTGGGTCTTCATGATGACGTGGAGGCTACGCTGCCCTCCGGCATGCACCTCGGCTACGACGGCCTGGTGCTTAAAGTCCAGTAATCTGCTCGCCTAGGACTGTGCCAATAGCACGGCCGTTCTGGGTCCAAGAAGGCACGTTAACGCCTTTGGTGTGCTGACCTTCCGCTGAGCCATCCAAGGCAAAAACGGTCAAATCGGCAGGCATGCCCACCTTGATGACGCATTCACCCAGATTATACAAGCTGCGCGTGACGTGTGCCACGGCCTCCACCCAGCGCTCAAGGGCCTCATGGCTCGCATTTTTATGGCGGAACCAGCCAAATGCATGTTCAATGGTTGCCGCCCCAAAGTGTGCCTGGCCCCATTCACAGTCCTTGGTTTCCGTGTCCATCGGATTGTGGTCGCTCACTACAACATCCAGGGTGCCGTCCATAAATCCATCCCAAAGGGCTTTCTGGTCGGAACCACTTCGCAGCGGCGGCAGCAACTTATAGGTGCTATCAAAGCCTTGGATGTCCGCATCGCTGCCTACCAGGTTGGCAATGGCCACATCGGCGGTCACATTTTGGCCAGCAGCTTTTGCAGCCCGAATGAGCGCCACCCCTTCAGCGGTAGAGATTCCTGCGAGGTGCAGATTCCCCCCGGCGTACGCGTGAATAGCGAGATCGCGTTGGATGCGCAGGGTTTCGGCCAACACGGGGATAGGTGACATACCCTGGCGAAGCGCGTGGGGACCTTCATGGGCTTGCCCACTTGGGCAAAGACTTTTCTCAAAGGCGAAGCTCTGAATAGAAACCTCCAAATCGGCTGTGTACTGCAGGGCCAGTTGAAGCAGGTGGGGGTTGTTCAAGGCGTGCTGGTCATCGCTGAAGCTCACCGCGCCGGCGTCCTGCATGTCCATCATCTCTGCGAGCTGTTGGCCTTCTAGGTTCTTCGAGACAGCACCTACCGCAAGGAGCTCAATAGGTAAATGAGCCGTGGCGCGTTCCAAAGCTTCCACATGCGGACGGCTATCGCGCGCTGGGCTCGTTGAGGGCATGACAGCGACATGGGTAAAGCCACCGTGTGCACCTGCCGCAGCCAGGCTGGCGTAGGTTTCACGTTCTTCATGGCCAGGTTCACCGCAACGGGCGCGCGCATCCACCCATCCGGGGCTGACCATTCGACCGCGTGCGCCCTCAAGCACCTCTGCGCCCTTTGCATCTAGGTTGGAACCAATGGCGGTGATGGCGCCGTCTTCCAGCAAAAGGTCTACGGTTTCTCCGTGGTGGGGGGAACGCGGGTCAATCACCGTGACGTGGGGGAGGAGCTGTTTCATGGCGTGAAAGGTTTCACGTTAGTAAGAGTGAAGTAAAATCCGTTGCTGGGCTTGTGCGCCAGTATCAATTTGCCCGAATACGTTTTCACCGCATCCGTTGGTAGTCGACCTGGAGGCGCTGCAAACTCCAAGCCCATGACCGTCTCAGGTCCTGCGCCTCCACAGAAAAAGCAGGAGCTGAAGGGGTAGGCGCTCAAAGCGTATAGCTCTCCTTTGTTGTCCACGGGTAGGACATAGCCCGTGATGTAGACTTCCTTGCCCTGTAGGGAAAGAATGGATTCGGGGTAGCTGGCTTCCAAGGACCAAATCCCCTTTGAGCTATCGTAAAATTCTGTAAATGTGGTAGTTGCAAGCAATCTCCACGTGGTTTTGGTGGGAGCTGCTGCGGTAAATGCCGAAACCGTTAGAAGGAACCCTACTAGGGTCAACGGCTTATGAATCGACCAACGCACGGTGCAAAGGTATTTTTTGTAGCCAAATCCACGGCCCTAATCCCGCAAAAAGACCCAAAAAAAGTGTTAATCCTATCCATGGAAGGTCCTGACCTAGGTTCCACCATAGGTCTTCGTAGAGCAGAACCCCTGTGGGTACCCAAATCGATGAAAGGTTTAAAGCCAAGGCAAGTCCCATGTACGTCAATCCAAGAGCTAGGAGGGCGAGAAGGAGATTTTGCCCCAAAACGAGCCCGGCAATTTGACCCCATGTCCCTCCCATGGCACGCACGAGCGCATAGTCAGAAAGGCGTTCCCGAATATGGCTCTGCAGGAGCAAGAACATGGATAGCGCGGCAATCACCGTCAGTAAAATGGAGAGCAAGCGCAGGACGGCACCCCCTTGGTTCATCCAACCTACCATGCGGTTGGCCTCCATGGCGGGCGAAATGGCCATTAGGCTGCTGGTTCGTTGAATTTGGCCCGGCAGCATCAAGCGTGTCATGGGGTTGGGAATGGCCGCAAGGACGGCCGTGTATTCTTCCGGTGCATCTTCATGAACGGCCCAAACGCTTTCCAAAGGGGTCCAAATCATTTCCGCCCACTGAGGGGCAGGAGAGGAGGCGATTCCAACGACTCGGTAGTCGTGGTGGTCGTGGTCGCCCAAATCGTCCACGGTTCCGTGGCTCCCGTGAAAGGCATCCCCAATCTGAAGGCCTGACTTTTGGGCCACCGCCTCCGAAATGACCACCTCCAAAGCGGCTTCGGGCCAGCGTCCCTCTAGGGCCCGCAAAGGAACATGGTTCCAGGTGGCGCTGTCGCAGCCGAGGATTCGGACCCCTTGAAAGTTGTCCCCATAGGCCAAACGGCGCACATTCCTCAAATCGGGATGGCTCAACCACTTGTCGGCCTCTGCACGGCTGATATTTCCCGTTGCCTGATCCACATGAAAGACATTCGCCAAAATGGCCTGCGTGGGCGAACCTTTAGCCACGACCAAAAGGTCCGTGCCTTCCAGCGTTCGCGTCAGCTGTGCCTCTACGTTGGTCTCCAAGCGGCTTGTGACGGCTAGGCCCAAAAGCCCAAGGGCCCAGATCAAGGCAATAAAAACACTGGTTGCTTTTCGGTGCCAGAGGGCCTTAAAGGCAAAGGACAAGGCGTTCATGCGAGGTGTAGGATTCGGTCCACAAAAGGCGCCAAACGCTGGTCGTGACTGGAAACCAAAATGGCGCGATCCCCCGCGTGCTCCTTGAAAAGGGTCATTAAAGCTTCCGCATTCGAATCATCGAGCGAAGCAGTGGGCTCATCCGCCAACAACACGGGCGCGTTTCCCAGAAAAGACCGCAAAGCGCTTACCCGTTGCTGTTCTCCCAGGCTCAAGCTGTGGGCTGCTTGGCTGGTCTTATCTGCTAATCCCAGCGTATCCAGGTCAGCATCTGCGACGTGAAGGCCTTTGCACCACGCTGCCAAATCCAGATTGCCCTTGAGGCTCAAGCTGTTCCAAAAAAAAGCGCGTTGGGGCATGAAGCTCAGTCCATTTCGACGCCATTGTTTGGGCGCCTTCTTTCCTGATTGCAAGCTGCCCTGTCCTTCAATATGAACGGACCCTGAAGCAAGGGGGATAAGTCCGGCAATAGCATGCATCCACGTAGACTTGCCACTTCCGGATGCGCCTTGTAGTAAAACCAACTCGCCCTTATTAAGATGTAATTCAGGGAAAATCAAGCGCTTGCCGTTGTCGAGATCGACGGTTAGTTCGGTGCTATGAAGGACGTGGGACATTTCCGTAAAACTAGTAAAAAGGGAGCGCCTGCGGCGCGCTAGGGAGCTCCAGGCGACTCCAACAAATCAACGAACCACGAAAGCCCTTCAACCCTTCCTCCCAAACCAGAGCCTTAATATTCGAGCAAGGCAGAAGCCCAGGTAAAGCCTGCCCCAAAAGCGGCCAGGCATACGGTGTCACCACGTTGGATGGACCCATCGCGTACCGCTTCACTGAAGGCAATGGGAATGGAAGCTCCCGTGGTATTGCCGTAGCGTTGAATGTTGTTGTAGACCTGATCGTCGCGGAGACCCATTTTCGCCTGGATAAATTGGGCAATCCGCAGATTGGCTTGGTGTGGGACGAGGCAATTGATGTCGGAAGGCGATTTTCCGGTGGCGGCGAGGGCCTCCTGTATCACTTCCATAAAGCGCACCACAGCATTTTTGAAGATGAAATGGCCATTCATGTGGGGCGCAAAGATGCTTGGGTCCCCATGCGTGGCGGCAATTTCATCAAGCCAATGGATGGCGGAGGGTCCTTGCATGGATAGTTCCAAAGCGTGCTTTCCTTGCGCATGCAAGTGCACGGATTGTATGCCCGAATGTCCCTCCGGCGCCCGACCCAGCACGGCGGCCCCGGCGCCATCTCCGAAAATGACGCTGACGTGCCGACCCGCATCACTTAAGTCCAAAACGGGGCTTTGAAGCTCGGCGCCTATGACCAAAACCGTTTTGTATTGTCCTGATTGGATGAATGCATTGGCGATACTGAGTGCGTACACAAAGCCTGAACAGGCATTCCGAACGTCCGTCGCCCCTACCGTATCCAGTCCCAGCATTTCTTGGACCAAGACTCCATTACCCGGGAAGTAGTAGTCCGGGGAAATCGTGGCGAATACGATATGATCGATTTCACTTTTAGAAATGCCCGCATGCTCAATGGCCATTTTAGCCGCTTCAAAGCCCATCGTGGCGGAAGTCCATCCATCGCCTTTTTCCACCCAGCGCCGCGTTTGAATCCCCGTTCGTTCTTGAATCCAGGCATCGCTTGTATCCATGAACTGACTGAGGTAGGCATTGTCAATTTCGCGAGGAGGCAGGAAATGTCCTAGGCCTTGAATAAAGGAGGTATACATCGGGCTTTGATTTGAGAGATGGCCATGAAGCTAGTCCCTTTTAAGATACAGTAGGCCACTTAAAGTTTCAACCCTTCAACCCTAAACCCTTCAACCCTTTTACCCTTAAACCCTTTTAAACCTCTTGATAATCCAAATCTTTCCCAAACGTCTCTTCTAAGCCGGAGACTGCCCAGTAGGTGATGGCCATGACGATGACGCCGGTCCAGATGCCGCCGGAGAGGTAGTCGGTTTGGGCCGTTAGGTAGAGGAAAAGGGCAGAGATGCCATTCAACGATCCGCGGACCATATTGGGGATGGTGGTGGCGGCGGTGGCGCGCAGATTGGTGCCAAAGTTTTCGGCCCCGATCGTCACGAAGATGGCCCAGAAACCGGTACCAAATCCTAGGACGCCGCAGGCAAAATAGAGCATAGAGGCGCTGCTGGAAGTAAAGAAAAGCAACATGCCGGCTAGGGTAATACCGTAGAAGACGTGCAGGGCTTTTTTGCGGCTTTGCAGCTTTTGGGAGAGGAGGCCAATGAGGATATCGCCGATCGCAATGGCGGCGTAGGAGTAGAGGATGCCTTTTCCGGGGTCGATGGGAGTATCGATGCCGAGGTAGGTGCCGAATTCTTTGGAGAAGGTAACGAGGATGCCAATGACGAACCAGGTGGGGAGGCCGATGAGGATGCAGCGGAGGTAGCGGAGGGCACGCTTTCGGGTCGCGAAGAGTTGGAAAAAATTGCCCCGAACGACATTCGCCTGCTTTGCGGTCTTCTCGTACAAGCCGGATTCAAAAACGCCCACGCGAAGGCCCAAGAGCGCCAGGCCCATGCCGCCACCAATGAAGTAGCTGGTGCGCCAGTCAAAGAGGTGTGCGACGAAGTAGGCGGCCACAGCGCCCGTCAGCCCAATGCCGGCCACCAGAGAGGTGCCCAATCCTCGTTTTTCTTTGGGGAGGAGTTCGGATACGAGGGTGATGCCTGCGCCTAATTCTCCGGCAAGGCCAATGCCCGCGAAGAAGCGGATCCAGGTGTAGTGTTCGACCGTTTGGACAAAGCCGTTGGCGATGTTGGCGGCCGAGTAGAGGAGGATGGAGAGGAAGAGTACGCGCGTTCGGCCCATTTTGTCGCCCAATACCCCCCAAAGGATGCCCCCGAGCAAGAGCCCAAACATCTGCATGTTGATGATGAGCAAGCCGGAATCAAACACGTTCTCCAGCCCTAAAGATTCCAAACTGGGAACGCGAATGATGCTGAATAACAATAAGTCGTAGATGTCCACGAAGTAGCCCAATGCGGCTACCCAAACGGCCAGATTTTTTAAAATGCTTCGCATCCCCGGAAGGTAACACGGATTCCAAAAAGTAGGGCAAAGTCCTATCTTTGGAACTACCCTACGTAATTGATTTTCCATGAAAAAGAGTGTACTGGCCTTTTCGGCCACGCTGTTCCTATCAAGCTTGTCTGTTTACGCGCAAGAAGCTCCAACGTCTTGCTGCAGCGAGAAAAAGACAGAACAAGCGGCCTGTGCCGAGAAAACCCCCGCCCAGAAAGAAGCGTGCGCGTCCAAGCCTGCTGAAGGCACAAAGGCCTGCTGCGCGAACAAAGCAGCTGCTAAAACCGCTGAGGGATGTGCCGAACACGGCGCAGCAAAACCCGCAGCGTCTTGCTGCTCGGACAAAGCAACCGATAAGCCCGCTGAGGGATGTGCCGAACACGGCGCAGCCAAGAAAGAATCTTGCGCCCATGGCGAAGGTCAAGTAGGCAAGCAATGCTGCGGTGCCTGCCAAGAAGGGGCCAACCAGCCCAAAGTCGTGACGGGTTACCGCATTCAAGGCGGACAGGTTCACAGCGGCGAGGCGCCCATGCTCCGCATGCACCGAATGGGGGAGGGCACTGAAATGACCGTGGATACGATTGTTTCCGGCGATTCTACGAAGGTGATCGTTCGGGTCATGAAGCGCGCCAACTTGGCGGAAGGCCAGAATTTGGAAGATGTCATGATCCACTTAGATGGCATGGAGCTTCCCGAAGGAGCCCTTTCCGGCGAGCCCCATGTGTTCATGTTCAAAGGCGAAGGCATGGGCGGTTCTGACATGGTTTGGAACGAAGCTGCTCCTGGCGCAGGGAATGCCTTCTTCATGGCGTCCAACAAAGGCACCCTCGGTGTAAAATTGGAGGAACCAGATGCTCGTGACGCTATCAAAGGCGCGTTTGTGGTGGAAGTTATCCCTGCTTCAACGGCAGCTGCCCTGGGGCTCCAAGCGAACGACATCATCGTAGCGGTGGACGGCCAATCCGTTACGAGCGAGCAAAGTATGATGGACCGAATGGCCGACAAGAAAACCGGCGACGCCATCGAAGTCACCTACCGCCGCGACGGCAAAAAGAAAAAAGCCAGCGGCTTCCTGATTCCTACATCGCCCGCTATGGGCCTTCCTATGGGAGGCATGATGCACGGCATGCCAGGAATGCACGGAGAGGATGTGGAGATCATCACAGGGGGTGTGCCCGTTCGCTTCGACGATTCCTCTGCCCAAAACGTGGAAATCACCGAAGAAGTGGGTGAAAACGGCGAAAAGCGCGTTAAAGTCATTGTGATCAAGAAGGACGAAAACTGAGGCAATGCCCGCCAGAAGACTTCCAAACACCGGCCATAGCGCCGGTGTTTGTGTTTCAACACGCGTACCTTTGAACTCTCAGTGGCAACTCAGTGTTGAATACCAGAATAAACCCCTACGGAAATGATCCTTCACGCAGCAAACACCCGCGGCCATGCCAACCACGGCTGGCTCAATAGCCACCATACGTTTTCCTTTGCGTCCTACTACAACCCGGAACGCGTTCATTTTGGCGTGTTGCGTGTGTTGAACGACGACTGGATCGCGGGGGGCACGGGCTTTGGCAAGCACCCCCACGACAATATGGAGATTGTGACCATTCCGTTGACGGGCGCATTGGAGCACCAGGATTCCATGGGCAACAAAGAGGTTTTGCACGCCGGCGAGGTGCAAGCCATGTCGGCGGGTACGGGCATTTTTCACTCGGAATACAATGCCAAGGCGGACGAGCCTTGCACGCTTTTGCAGATTTGGATCTTCCCTGAG
>JALQUY010000064.1 GCA_023260615.1 Schleiferiaceae bacterium | reverse complement strand
AGCCCCACGCCATGGCGGTACACGAGTGGTTGGATGGAAAGATCTACACCCGTTACCCAGACGCGGAGACCCCCAATGCATGAACTCCCTCGCGGGTAAACACGTCCTTATTGGGATAACAGGGGGCATTGCCGCCTATAAACTTCCGTTTCTTGTGCGCCTACTTCGCGCACAGGAAGCGGAAGTTCGCATTTTAATGACTCCCGCAGCGGAAGACTTCGTCACGCCCCTCACGTTGGCGGCACTATCCGGTCAGCCCGTACACCACCATTTGGTGGATCGCCGAGCGGATCAAACGGCTTGGAACAACCACGTGGCACATGCGGAATGGGCCGATTTGCTCATCATCGCGCCGGCTACAGCCAACACCTTGGCCAAGGCGGTGCAAGGCCTTTGCGATAACCTCGTCATGGCCACCTACCTCAGCGCGAAATGCCCCGTGCTTTGGGCGCCCGCTATGGATTTGGACATGTACCGGCATCCAGCGGTCCGTGAGAATTTGAAAACGCTTTCGGATTGGGGGCAGTACGTGTTGGACAGTCCGGCCGGGCCATTGGCCTCAGGATTGAGCGGAGCAGGTCGAATGGCCGAACCCGAAACCATCTTCCACCACGCACGCCGCATCCTCCTCGCATCAGACTATTGGAAAGGGAAGAAGGTGCTACTCACCTCCGGTCCCACCCAAGAAGCGTTGGACGCCGTTCGCTACATCACCAATGGGTCCTCCGGCCGCATGGGGGACGCTTTTGCGAAGGCACTGAGTGCTTTGGGCGCTGAACTGACGTGGGTCCATGGCCCCTCCACGGTCCAAACATCCGACCTCCCAGGCGTGCAGTACGTGCCCGTTCAGAGCGCCGATGAAATGTTGGAGGCCTGTGCCGCGGTAGCGGATTTGCAAGACATCATGGTGTTTTCCGCTGCAGTGGGGGACTACAAGCCGGCGAAACTGCATTCGGGAAAATGGAAAAAAGCAGACGGGCCCTTGGAGCTGGAATGGGTCGAAAACCCGGATATCCTGAAAACGCTGGGGCAGGCTAAAAAGCCCCATCAACGCGTACTGGGCTTTGCCTTGGAATCCGAATGGAACGAAGCCGAAGCCCTGCGCAAATGCGAGTCTAAAAATGCCGATGCCATCGTCCTCAACCAAGCAGGCGATCCGCAAGGCGGAATGCATACGGAAACCAACCGCGTGGCGTTAATTTCACGGACCGGTTCAACGGCCCTACCTGTGCAGTCCAAAGAGGATGTGGCATGGAATATCTTGAACTGGATGGAAACTACCTGGAACCTCTGAGCATGCGCGTCACTATCACCCTTATTGCTTTATGTGTTTGGAGCAGTGTATCCTTTGCTCAAGAGTTTTTTGTGGACGTCAAGGTTCAGGCCCCCAAGGTTCAAACCAATGACCGTCAGGTCTTTACCAACTTAGAGTCCAGCCTCCGAAACTTTGTCAATCAACAAGCTTGGACGCAAGTGTCGTTCGAGGAGAAGGAGAAGTTGCGCGGTTCCATGGTGTTCACCATCTCCGACTATGAGCCCGGCACGGGTCTTATGAAGGGCAACATGCAATGCCAGTTTGCCCGCCCCGTCTACATGACCGACTACCAGTCACCCACCTTGTTTTTCCAAGACGGGGACATCAGCTTTACGTACCGAAGCAACGAAGTTTTGGATTTCAGCCCGGGTCGTCATAGCAACAATCTGACGTCCATCGTGGCCTTCTACTGCTACGTGGCGCTTGGCCTGGATGCAGCCTCGTTTAGCACGCAGCAGAACAACTACTTCTCGCAGGCCCAAATTGTTGCCGCCAACGCCGCTTCTGCCGGTGCCGGGGGTGGGTGGGATCGCTTTACTTCGAGCCGAAATCGATTTTGGCTGATTGAAGACCTCACCAATCCTGCCAATGCGGACTTCCTCACCGCGTGGTACGACTACCACCGCAAAGGCATGGACCGGATGTACGACCCCAAACAGCAAATGGCGGCCAAAGAAGCTATTGCCACGGCACTCTTGTCCTTGAAGGCTATCCACACGCGACAGCCCAATATTTTCGTCTTGCGCTGGTTTTTTGACACCAAAACGGATGAGATTCAGCAGGTTTATGGCGATGGTCCTCGCTATCAAAACGAGGAGCTGATCACGGCACTAAAGGCCATGGATGCGACAAACGCCAGTAAGTATTTAAACATGGGGCGCTAAGGCGCTTTGATGTAATTTTCGGGCTGCAATGCTAAGCGCGCTCCGAATCCAAAACTTCGCCCTGATTGATCAGCTGGATCTTCCTGTCCCAGCTGGATTTACCGTATTAACCGGCGAAACTGGGGCGGGAAAATCCATCCTTCTAGGAGCTTTGCAACTCGCCTTAGGGGGGCGTGCAGATGTTCAAGCACTCGCATTGGACGGGGAAAAGTGTATCGTAGAAGCCGACTTTCGCTTGGACGAACGATGGAAGGCCTTCTTTGAGGACGAAGATTTAGATTTTCAGGTCCTGTCTACCTTGCGTCGGGAGATTTCGGCCGCGGGTAAGTCCCGTGCCTTTATCAACGACACGCCCGTTCGACTAGAAACGCTCAAGGCCCTTTCTGAGCAACTTATAGACATCCATTCGCAACGCGATACGGCCTTTTTAACCAATCCATCGTTCTTCCCAGAATTTCTGGACGAATTTGGCGGCTTGCATGAGGTTCGGTCTGCGTATGTGGCCGCTTGGGGCCGCTTTCAACACACTGAAAAGGAGCTACGATCTGCCAAATCCTTATTTGGGTCTGACTTTGACCCCGCCTACGCACAATTTCTGTTTGACGAACTTCAGAAGGCACAACTGAAAGCAGGAGAGGAGGAAGCACATCAAGAGGAACTGCGCTCCTTTACACATGCAGAGGCGATTCACGAAGCCTATGCGGAGGCCAGGGGCTTGCTTGATGGGGATGAAAGGGCTGTTGTTCATGCCATAGGGCAGCTCAAATCGGTCATGGACCGCTTAGCGAAGCATTCGGACCGCTTCCAGTTCCTGCAGGAAGAAGCACGGCTTTTAGACGAGCAGGGGCAATCTTTGCTTCGCGAGCTTGAGAATTTAGCTGACACGCTAGACGTAGATCCAGGACGACAACAGTTTCTCGAAGAACGACTGTCCCTGATCGATCAATTGCAGCGGAAACATCGACTCCACACAGTGGAAGAATTACTCACCCTGCAATCCGAACTTGGAGCGCAACTCGATGACTTTTCGTCCGTCGAGGAACGGATTTCCGCTGCGGAAAAAGACCGTGCTGCCGCAGAGAAAGCCCTGATCCAGGCCGCCAGTCTTTGGCACGAGGCCCGAATGAGCGTAGTGCCCAACGTGTTGGATGAAGCGCATGCCCTCTTGAAACACCTCAATCTGGAGGAAGCGCAGTTGGCCGTGGAGGTGGAGGCGCTCGAAACGCCCACCTCCAAGGGAGGGTTCCGCTACTACCTTCAATTCTCAGCGAACCCGGGTATGGCGCCCATGCCCTTAGGTAAAGTGGCGAGTGGAGGTGAGCGCAACCGTTTGATGCTTGCTTTAAAGGCCTTGTTCGCGCGCGGCAAGGGGCTACACACCTTGCTTTTCGATGAAATTGACGCAGGGGTATCGGGCGGCACTGCGGCCAAAGTGGCTGAACTTTTCCAAACGATGAGCCACCACGCCCAAATCATTGCCATTACCCATTTACCGCAAGTAGCTGCCGCAGGCACCGCGCATTGGCGTGTGGAGAAAGGGGTGACTGCAGGCAAAACCTACACGGGGCTGCGCGTATTGAATCCGACGGAACGCGTGGATGAAGTGGCCCGTCTTTTGGCCGGTGAAGTCATCACGGAAACCGCTCGCGCACAGGCTCTAAGCCTTTTAAAATCTTAGCCGATATTTGTACTTCTTAAATCCATCTCATGAATCAATTACTCGCAGGTAAAAAAGGCATCATCTTCGGTGCATTGAACAGCGAATCCATTGCATGGAAAGTGGCCGAATTGTGCCATGCCCAGGGTGCGCAGATTGTATTGACCAACGCACCCATGGCTATGCGCATGGGCGAAATCAACCAACTGGCGGAGGCCATTAACGCTCCGGTTATTGGGGCGGATGCCACCAGCTTGGAGGACTTGAACAACCTGCTCGACCAAAGTGTCGAACATTTTGGCGGAAAAATTGACTTCATCCTGCACAGCATTGGCATGAGCGTCAACGTTCGCAAGAACCGTCACTACACCGATCTCAACTACGACTTCTTGCACAAAGGCTGGGACGTCTCTGCGGTAAGCTTCCACAAGTTGCTCCAAACGGCCTTCCAAAAGGACTGTGTGAACGAATGGGGGTCTGTTCTCGCATTGAGCTACATGGCTGCGCAGCGCACCTTCCCCGACTACAACGATATGGCCGAAAACAAAGCCTACTTGGAGTCAATTGCGCGCAGCTTTGGTTACCACTATGGCTTGAAGCGCAAAGTGCGCGTCAATACGATTTCGCAGTCTCCCACCTTGACGACCGCGGGTAGCGGCGTCAAAGGCTTTATGGGCTTCTTGAATTTTGCCGAAAAAATGAGCCCCTTGGGCAACGCTACGGCCGAAGATTGCGCCAACTACTGTGTGGCCATGTTCTCGGATTTGACGAAGCGTGTAACCATGCAGAACCTCTACAACGATGGCGGTTTCAGCATGATGGGTGTGAGCCAAGACGTCTTGGACCGCTACCTCGAGGGCGAGGAATAAGCCTCGAATCGGCGCCGACCAAAAAGGGAAAGCCCGCCTCCATCCGGAGGCGGGCTTTCCTGCTTCTAGGGCCCGATGTCCCTAGAACTCTGACTTGGCGTGGAAGCGCAGCTTGTCGAACTTCTCCTGGGACATCTGCAACGAGAAGGCGGAATCCGCGAGGAAGACCAGGCGGCCGTACTTGTCCTCCGCGAGGTAGCGCGCTTTGAATTTTTTGAATTCCTCGAGTTGCGCGCTGTCCTGCGATTCTATCCAAAGGGCCTTGTACGCTTGGAAGGGCTCGTAACTGCATTTGGCGCCGTATTCGTGCTCTAGGCGGTATTGGATAACCTCGTACTGCAGCGCTCCAACCGTGCCGATGATCTTGCGACCGTTGGCGGTGAGTGTGAAGAGCTGCGCCACACCCTCGTCCATCAATTGGTCAATGCCCTTGGCTAATTGCTTGGATTTTAAGGGGTCCGCATTGTTGACAAACCGGAAATGTTCGGGGGAAAACGACGGGATACCCGTGAAATGAAGCGATTCGCCGCCTGTAAGGCTGTCGCCGATTCGGAAGTTCCCCGTATCCGGCAGTCCCACGATATCGCCCGGAACGGCGTAGTCCACGACCTCCTTTTTACTCGCTAGAAAGGTGAGGGGAGAGCTGAATTTCAAGGACTTGCCTTCGCGAACATGCAGGTAGTTCTTATTGCGTTCAAAGAGGCCGCTGACCACTTTAACGAAGGCAATGCGGCTTCGGTGGTTGGGGTCAATGTTTGCGTGGATTTTGAACACAAATCCGCTGAATTGATTCTCACCAGGAATAACTTCGCGTTCTTCCGCACGCTTGGGTTGGGGACTTGGAGCAATTTCCACAAAGCAGTCCAGTAGTTCTTTCACGCCGAAGTTGTTCAAGGCAGAGCCAAAGAACACGGGACAAATCTCCCCGCGTAGGTAGGCGTCTCGGTCAAACTCCGGGTATACGCCTTGAATCAATTCAATCTCTTCGCGAAGGGTATTGGCCGCTTCCGAGCCAATTCGGCTATCCAAGGATGGGTCGTTCAAGTCCTTGAAGGCCATGGACTTGGCAATCTTTTGTTTGTTGGCTTCTTCGTAAAGCAGGAGGGACTTGTCCCATATGTTGTAAACGCCCTGAAAGCGTGCCCCCATGCCAACCGGCCATGAGAGAGGGCATAGGCGAAGGCCCAATTTGCCTTCAATTTCGTCGAGCAAGTCAAATCCGTCGCGGCCCTCGCGGTCTAGTTTGTTGATAAAGACCATGATGGGCGTAGCACGCATGCGGCAAACCTCCACCAGTTTTTCCGTTTGGGTTTCTACCCCCTTAGCTACATCCACCACGACGATGGCTGAATCGACGGCGGTGAGCGTTCGGAACGTGTCTTCAGCAAAATCCTGGTGGCCCGGCGTGTCCAAAATATTGATGTGGCGGTCCTTGTACTCAAAGGCCATAACCGATGTTGCCACCGAAATGCCTCGCTGCTTCTCGATTTCCATGAAGTCGGACGTGGCGGCCTTCTTAATTTTATTCGACTTAACCGCCCCAGCCTCTTGAATGGCACCTCCGAAGAGTAGGAGTTTTTCAGTCAATGTGGTCTTGCCAGCATCCGGGTGGGAGACAATGCCAAACGTTCTTCGGCGGGCGATTTCGTCTTGGATCTTCACGATGTAGTATTTTCGTCCGCAAAGTTAGCGCATGGGGCTATGAACCATTAGATAAAAGGTGTGTTATGGAAGGAATGGGATCGACATACAGCATCAAGGACCTTGAGCACCTAACAGGAATCAAGGCACATACGCTCCGCATTTGGGAGCAGCGCTACGGGATTGTCGTTCCCCAGCGAACGGACACCAACATCCGCTACTACACGGATGAAGATTTAAAGACGCTCCTTAATGTGGCCGTCTTGATTCAAAAAGGCTGGCGAATCAGCAAAGTAGCTGATCTGAGCCGAGAAAACCTCAACAAAGAGGTTTTAGATCTCGCGCTGAATGATGGCCATTTCCCTTCACAAATCACCCGTTTGCTCCAAGCGACCATTGATCTGGATGAACCTACGTTTACAGCCATCTTAGATGCCTGCATCCATGAAATGGGCGAAAATGAGACGTTTACGAAGATTGTTGGTGGATTTATTCACCAAGTAGGAGTCTTGTGGCAAACGGATGCGATTGGCGTTGCGCACGAACACTTCGCAAGTAACCTGATTAAGCAAAAGCTGTATACGGCATTGGATCGACTGCCCGCGTATGTAGCGTCGCAAAAAAATCCGGGCTATTTGGTTTACCTCCCGGATCAAGAAATGCATGAATTGGGGTTGCTCTACGTACACTACATCCTAAAAGCGAAAGGAGAATCCGTCGTCTATTTGGGCCAGAGCGTTCCCTTGGAGTATTTAGAGCCCCTGCTCCGGGAAGCGGGTCGCTGGAAATCGGTCGTCTCTATATGGACTACGAACCCGGATACAGATCGACGAGAATCCTATTGGGAGCAACTAGAGCCTATGTTGGCGGGTGTTCCTTTTTGGGTGAGCGGAATTGGCACCCATGAATGGTCAGGAAAAGGCGTGAAGCAGGACGCACGTGTATTCCCAGACCTCCGAAGCCTTTGTGAAGGCCTCTTGGAGCCTGCCGCAACACACTGAAATCAAGAGATTTACGAACTTTGTTAAAACTTTTGTGAAAAAAGTTTGACAAAACTATTGCGTGAGAATCAACCTTGTTTAACTTTGGGTAAGAATCGTTAAACAAGATGCCATGAATGCTTCAGACGCTTTTGGATATGAAATTTACCAGCACACCGCTTTCCTGCGCACGCTGGCGTTAAAATTGACGCACCATTCGGAAGATGCCGAGGATCTTATTCAGGAAACCTTCTACAAAGCGATTAAGAACCGCGATCGCTATCAGGAGGGAACCAACCTAAAAGGGTGGCTTTATACGATCTTGAAAAACACCTTTATCAACAACTACCGCAAGAAGCGCAATCAGAATACCTACACGGACGATACGGAGAACCAATTTATTTTGGGAAGTATGGCTTCGGATCGTGCAACAGAGGCCGATAGCCCTGCGGAATTGTCAACCATACTTGAGAACATTGAAAGTGTGGAGAAATCCTATTTGGATGCCTTCATGATGTACTTCAATGGCTACAAATACGAGGAGATTGCCCAAGAGATGAATATCCCTCTAGGTACGGTCAAAAGCCGTATCTTCTTGGCACGAAAGAAAATGATGGAGAAACTCAAGGATTTCCGTTAAAATCCACCCCCAATCCATCCCCTATGAAAGCCGTAATTATTGGCGCAGGTTTTTCAGGTCTCAGTACCGCTGCGTATTTAGCCAAACAAGGTTATGAAGTCACCGTGCTGGAGAAGCACGATAGTCCTGGAGGCAGAGGCCGCCAGTGGAAAAAGGACGGCTACACGTTTGACATGGGCCCCAGTTGGTACTGGATGCCCGATGTCTTTGAAAAGTTTTTCGCGGACTTTGGCAAAAAGCCCAGTGATTACTACCAGCTCGATCGGTTAGACCCCTCCTACAGCGTTTTCTTTGAAGACGGCCCCATGGAGATTCCGGCTAACATGGAGGAATTAGAGGCACTTTTTGAACGCGTTGAACCAGGTTCTGCCATTCGCTTGAGGAAATTCCTGTCGGACGCGGCCTACAAATACGAAGTGGGCATCAATGATTTGGTGCGCAAGCCTTCGCGTTCTGTCTTTGAATTTGCAGACCTCCGCGTGCTCAAGGGGTTGTTCCAGCTGGATTTGCTGAACAACATTCGAAGCAGCATAAAAAAAGTGGTGAAAAACCCCCAGCTTCAGCAACTGCTTGAATTCCCTGTTTTGTTTTTAGGGGCGACTCCAAGCAATACGCCTGCTCTGTACTCCCTCATGAACTATTCGGACATGGTGTTGGGCACCTGGTACCCTCAGGGAGGTATGTATGCAGTAGTGGAAGCGTTTTACAAGGTAGCCTTGGAGCAAGGGGCGTCCTTTGTGTTTGACACGGAAGTGACAGGTTTCACGTACCAAAAAGGTCGGATTTCGAGTGTCCTTGCGGGGGATCACTCGTTCGAAGCAGATGTGGTGGTTGCGAGCGCAGATTACGCCCACGTCGATCAAAAGCTTTTGGCTCCGCAATACCGGAAGTATTCTCAGCGCTACTGGGACCGCCGGAAAATGGCTCCCTCTTCCTTCCTCTACTATGTGGGTTTGGATGCTAAGATTCCTGGGATAGAACACCATAGCCTGTTCTTCGATGCGCCTTTTGACGTGCACGCAGATGCGATTTACACGGAGCCCCGTTGGCCCGAAAAGCCCTTGTTCTATTTGTCTGCGGCATCCAAAACGGATGCGGGTGCAGCGCCAGAAGGGGGAGAGGCCCTAGTCATTCTCATTCCAACGGCACCTGGCTTGCCCGATACGGATGACGTTTTGGAAAAGTACTTCCACTTAGTGGCCGACCGAATGAAGGATCACTTGGGCATGGACATCCGGGACCATGTGGTCTTCAAGCGTACCTACGCGTACCGCGACTTTGTGAAAGATTATCACGCGCACAAGGGGAATGCCTATGGTTTGGCAAACACCTTGGACCAGACTGCCATCTTCAAACCAAGTTTGAAGTCTAAAGTGCCGAATCTCTATTACACCGGACAGTTAACTGTGCCGGGACCAGGTGTACCTCCCTGCATCATCAGTGGTGAGGTTGTTTCTGCAGAAATTGAAAAAGA
>JALQUY010000063.1 GCA_023260615.1 Schleiferiaceae bacterium | reverse complement strand
AGTCTGTGCGCCGCGCCATGGCGATCCAGCTGATCATCAACAAGGAACTGGGCCTCGCGAAGAACGAGAACCCCCTCCAAGGCTCCTTCATTATTGAGGAGTTGACCGACCTGGTGGAAGAAGCGGTGATGGTTGAATTCGACCGCATCACCGAACGCGGCGGCGTCCTCGGCGCGATGGAGACGATGTACCAACGTGGCAAGATTCAAGAGGAGTCCATGCACTACGAGATGCTCAAGCACACGGGCGAATACCCCATCATCGGTGTGAACACCTTCTTGAGTTCAAAAGGATCGCCCACGCTGATTCCGGGTGAAGTTATTCGCGCCACGGAAGCCGAAAAAGAGGACCAAATCGCCACGGTGACCTCCTTGCAGCAGGCCTCCGGAGCCAAAGCATCCGCAGCGCTTGAAGCGATTCAGGCGGCGGCGCTTTCGGGTGGAAACGTCTTTGAGGCCATCATGGATGCAGCGAAAGTCTGCTCGCTGGGCCAAATGACCGAAGCCATGTTTGCTGTCGGCGGCCAGTACCGCCGCAACATGTAAGGACTAGTTCGAAGGCGCTTCGACCTTAGGTGCTTCCATGCGTTCCCACACGTAGGGTACGTCCTGGTTCATGAGGTCCACCTTTTGGAGGACCCAGCGCCCTTTGTGTTTTTGGTACGTAAGCGTTCCTACGTTGCCGTCGTTCCGGTACAAATAGATGCGCTCCTTGAACGTCTTTTGGGCCAAATAGTAACTCGCCACGCTGATGTTTCCCTTCGGTGGCTGCACCATGCTCAGCAGGTGTTCTTCGCCCACTTTTAGCCGCCAAATTGCATCTACCACCAAGGGGTATTGGGTCGCCATCACGGGGTGGTAGTGTGGGCCAGCAGGGAGGGAGTGGGTTTCGTTCGCTTCACTTGATATGATGCCTTGAAACACCTCCATGAGTCCGTCCTGAAAGTTGACGGAATAGGAGGGACTGGACGAACTAATAAACTGGTAGAATTCAATATGCCCGTCCTCTAAGGAGAAAAGGGCCAAATGTCCCATTCCCGCGGTTTGGTCGTTGATGGTCAAAATTTGGCCATATTGACCCAGCGAGGCTTCAGCCTTGTATTTCAGAATAGTCAGTGCATCGTGCTGCACCAACTGAGTATTGTTGGCAAACTGGTAACTGGCCGAATACACCCAGCGCGGTTGGCAACTCAGGGCTAGGACTGCAGCGGCTCCCAAAAGGCATTTGTGGATAACTCCCATGGCGGAAAGTTCGGCAATTCTGTGCGGGCTCGGTACCTTTAAGGCATGAAAATTATTTCCTGGAATGTGAATGGAATTCGGGCGGCCGCGACCAAGGGCCTCCTGGATCAATTAGCCGCTTGGGATGCGGATGTGGTGTGCTTTCAAGAGACCAAGGCCACCGAAGAGCAGGTGGCAGAAGTGCTTTTTGGCGCGGGCTACCACGTGTATGCGCATTCGGCCGAAAAGAAGGGCTACAGCGGCACCGCATTGATTTCCAAAGAAGCCCCTCTGAGCGTCAAAGTGGGGGTGGGCCTGCCCGAACACGACGGCGAAGGCCGCCTCATCGTGGCTGAATTCCCCCATTTCTATGTAGCCACGGCCTATGTTCCCAATTCCAAAGGGGACTTAAGCCGAATTCCCAACCGCCAAGCCTGGGACCGCGACATCGCGGACTTGCTTGCGGACTACGACCAGAAAAAACCCATCGTATACTGCGGAGACCTCAATGTCGCCCACCAAGAAATCGACCTGTCCAATCCAAAGTCCAACTACAACAAGACGCCCGGCTACACCCAAGCAGAAATTGACGGCATGGACTATTTGCTCAGTAAAGGCTTTGTGGATTCATGGCGCGCGCAACATCCCGAAGAGGTGAAGTTTTCTTGGTGGAGTATGCGTTCGGGTGCCCGTGCGAAGAACATTGGATGGCGTTTGGACTACCACGTGGTGTCCGAGCGGCTCATGCCCAAGGTGACCCGGACGGATATCCTGACCGAAGAGTACGGCAGCGACCACTGTCCGGTGCTGATAGAGCTGGAGGGCTAGGGGGCTAGAGAGCTAGAGGGCTCGGGCTTCGCCCTGAAGCTTGAGAGCTTCATGGGTTTAAGGGTTGAAGGGGAAAGAGTCGGGGTGACCGCCGCATTCAAGCGAACCAACCAACGAACTAGCCAACAAACCAACGAGCGCGAAACGCCTTTCACCCTTTCACCCTTACACTCTTCTACCACCTAGTAGAACCAAGGAACCTTTTCACTATCTTTGCACCCCTAATTTCATTAACCATGAATCAGTACGAAACCGTTTTCATTCTAAATCCCGTCTTGTCTGAAGAGCAGATAAGGGAAGCGGTTGATAAGTACACCGGCTACCTCCAAACGAATGGTGCCGAGCTTATCAACGTCGAGAAGTGGGGCTTGCGCAAGTTGGCGTACCCCATTGACAAAAAGAAGAGTGGGTTCTATAACCTCCTCGAGTTCAAGGCTCCTAGCCACGTTATTTCTACGTTCGAAGTAGAAATGAAGCGTGATGAGCGCATCATGCGTTTCCTCACCGTGACTTTGGACAAAAATGGCGTGGAGTATGCTGCCAAGCGTCGCGCTAAAGTTAAAAACGCTTAATCCTAGATAGTTATGAGCGCTTTAGAATCCAACGCAGGCAATCAATCAGAGATCCGCTACCTCCAGCCGATCGCTATTGATGGCTCTAACACCAAAAAGTACTGCCGCTTCAAGAAGTACGGCATTAAGCACATCGACTACAAGGATCCCGATTTCTTGTTGCGTTTCGTGAACGAGCAAGGCAAGATTTTGCCCCGCCGTATCACCGGTACCTCTTTGAAGTACCAGCGCAAATTGGCGCAAGCTATCAAGCGTGCTCGCCACTTGGGTCTCATGCCTTACGTAGCGGATAACCTCAAATAATTCGGCGACATGGAAGTAATCTTGAAATCAGACGTTGATAACCTTGGATACAAGGACGATACGGTTACGGTAAAGAACGGATATGGTCGCAACTACTTGATTCCTCAAGGTTTGGCCATTTTGGCTACGCCTTCTGCGAAGAAAGTTTTGGCTGAAGACCTCCGTCAGCGCGCTCACAAAGAGGCGAAGATGATCGAAGCTGCCAACAAAACGGCTGAAGCTTTGAACCGTGTTGAATTGAAGCTCACGGCCAAGTCTGGCAAGGGCGGTAAGCTCTTCGGTGCTGTGACCAACGCAAACGTAGCCGACGAATTGGCTGCTATGGGCCACGGTATCGAGAAGAAGTTCATCCAAATCGCAGGTGGAACCATCAAAGCTGCTGGCAAGTACACGGCTAAGGTTCGTTTGCACCGCGAAGTGGTTGTAGACTTTACCTTCGAAGTTATCGGCGACGAGAATTAATTTCTCACGGCAACGACAAAGAAAACCCCGTCCTTCCGACGGGGTTTTTTACTTTTAAGGAATGAAGGAAAGTAGCGCGAAATCCCCCGTGAACTATTTGGCTCTTGGCCTGGGAGCACTAGTAGCTCTCGTGCCATCCGTAGGTCTTTTTTCCAAGCTCGGGGATCCAGGCCATTGGCCATTGCACCTGGGCTTTGCAGCGCTGGGGATAGCCTTGCTCCTTAGAACTTGGTCGCGTGGTTCATCCGCTTCGTACAAGCTTTCATGGCCTGCCTTGCTTTGGTTGGGCTTGGCGCTATATGCCTGGGTGGCTCCTTGGACCACGGACCTCTATTCCGTGGCCGAATGGAAGTACAGCGCAGGCCGCCTCGCAGGCTATGCGGGTTTTCTGCTGCTGGGTGGGCTTTGGTCCAATGACGCCTCTCAAGACAGCTCCAAGTTTAGCACCTTCATTTTGGGCTTTGGCGCCATGCTGAGCCTCCACTACGTCTTCACCTTTTTGGCCAAAGGTGCGGACGCATTGGAAGATCCCTACCTCGTCCCAGGTTTGATGGGGCACAAGAACTTTACCTCCAGTGCGATTGCCTTGACCCTGCCGATCATCGTTTTGGGCCGTTCACGCCAAAAATGGCCATCGTGGTTGGCAGATGCTGCCCTATGGCTTGGCGTCTTAGCCGTTCTTTTAGCGCAGACGCGCAGTATTTGGCTCGGAGGCGCTGTAGCTCTGGGAGTCGGTGTCGCGCTCGGATGGCGTCCTGCGAAAAACGTCCGCTATGGACTGCTTGGGGGCCTGGCCGTCGCTGGATTACTTGCGCTATCGGGCCCCGTTCAAAAGCGTCTGATGGATCCGGCCAACCTGCAAATCCGACAAATTTTTTGGAATCATTCCTTCCAAATGCACTCCGAGCATCCTCTGACAGGCGTAGGTCCCGGCCAATGGCGCATCTACTTTCCCAAGTACGGTCTCGAAGGCATGAACCCCAGCGTGGCGGAAGGGGTTACCTCCGAAGTTCGCCCGCACAACGACTTTATCTGGGTCCTTTCTGAGATGGGCTATCTAGGCCTGGCGCTTTTCCTCGCGTTTTTTATCACCGTGGTATTCCATGCGGTCAAGGACTACCGAAAAGACCCCACCGATCTGGGATCTGTCACCTGGATGGCTATCCTACTCCTGGTTGGTATCTACGCCTTCTTTGAGTTTCCATTGGAGCGCGCGGCCTTCTGGGCGCCTTTCATGGTCATGGTAGGCCTTCATAGCCGAAGAGGAATGGCAGTGCCTAAAGCCATTTATATAGGCTTGGCGGTGGTCTTGGTTGGACTTTCGGGCCGAATTGCCTGGTCGGCCATTCAAGCGGACCAAGCGAACCAAGTCGTTTTGGAACAAAACAGCCGAAAAGACGCACGCGGCATCGTTCAATCCGCCACAGATGCGGTGTCCAGCTGGAACGAATTAGACCGCTTTAGCAATCCTTTGATCTACTTTGCGGGGATGGGAAGCCTATTTGGAGAGGCGCAGGCTATGGGCCAAAATCCGACCTTCACGTCCGCTAACTTCAAACAAGCGGAGGGCTACTTCGAAGAGGCACTGGCCCTGCATCCCTACCATGTCGTGACCTTGTACCAGAAGGCCAATATGCACCGCTACCGTAAGGAATACCCCCAGGCCCAAGCGAC
Source organism: Schleiferiaceae bacterium (assembly GCA_023260615.1). Classification (GTDB taxonomy): domain Bacteria; phylum Bacteroidota; class Bacteroidia; order Flavobacteriales; family Schleiferiaceae; genus TMED14. The sequence goes on along the minus strand of JALQUY010000063.1, from coordinate 4,448 downwards.
GTATGAGCAGTTGCTTGCTATTTCGCCCCGCCACCCTGGCGGACAGATGCACTATGCGACAACGTTGAACGCTACCGGGCAGTACGAAGCGGCTGCACGTGTGCTGATTGCGGCATTCTTGACCCCGGAATACTACAGCAACGCAGATTACCAACGCGGGGTGATTGAAGCGCTGCGCAACATGCCTGCCCAAACCAAGCACAAGGGCCTTCAGCCCCTCGTGGCTCGTCGCGATCAACTGGACGACCGGGCCTTGTTTGAAGCGTTCCAAGCATTTAAAACCCAGCGTCTCGCGCAGTCTCGCTAATTCCTTCTTATACCATGGCCCATATTGAACATCCCTTGAAGCACCATCCCCACGATGAATCGCGCTTGCACGCCGTTCCTACGGGCCTGCTTGGGCGCTTTCAGAGCTACATAACGGAATTTGTGTACGGTGGCATTGATGGAGCGGTCACAACGTTTGCGGTCGTGGCGGGTGCAGCAGGGGCGGGCCTGGGCATCAACACGACCCTCATTCTGGGTTTTGCCAACCTGATTGCGGATGGCTTTTCCATGTCGGTGGGCGCCTATTTGGCCGCCAAAACGGACGAGGAAACCTACGACCGTGCGCTCAAGCAAGAATACTGGGAAGTCGACCACTTGCCGGAGGTGGAGCGAGAGGAAATTCGGGAAATTTACCAGGCCAAAGGCTTTGAGGGCGAGTTGCTCGAACAAGTCGTGGACGTTATCTGCGCGGACAAAGACCGCTGGGTGGACGAAATGATGAAGTCGGAACTCGAGCTCTTCCCTGAAGATAAGAAGCCTCTGGCCAAGGCCTACATGACCTTCTTGAGCTTCAACTTGGTCGGCTTTGTCCCCCTGGCGGTCTACGTGCTCCACTACATGCCGTGGATGCCGGACTACGATACGACCCAATTATTTACCCTATCCGCCAGTGCCACCGGTTTGGCCTTTGTGGCCATCGGCATCCTTAAAGCGCGTGTGAACAGCCGCCCCATACTGCGAAGTGTGGGGGAGACGGTCTTGCTGGGCGCCTTAGCGGCTGTTTTGGCCTACGCGGCGGGCGATGTACTCGAAAGTTGGTTAGCCTAATCCTATGAGAAATTTTCAACTTCCCTATTCCTGGGCGCTGGTCCTGGTGATAGTCCTACACCTAGTCGGTTTCTTTGGCTGGCATAGCGGTTGGTCGTCTGTCATTTCGCTCCTCACCCCCATACATTTACTCATCAGTTTCTGGCTGCTCTTCCAGTTTTCAGGGGCTACCACCACGCTGCGGTCCCGTCTGTTGCTGGTCTATGCGATTGGACTCGGAGTGGAATTTCTGGGGGTGCACACGGGCTATCCGTTTGGCGTTTACACGTATTTGGAGGGTCTAGGTCCCTTAGTCTGGGATGTGCCGTGGATGATCGGTGTGAATTGGGCTATCCTCGCGTTGGCTACGGCCCAGTGGGTGAAGAGTTATCTGCCCGAATTCAACCGCTGGCAGCGCGTCCTCCTCGCCGCCGTTCTCATGGTCCTCATCGATCTCTTGATCGAACCTGTAGCCCCCCAGTTGCGCTTCTGGATCTTTGCAGGCGGCCACGGATGGCTCAATTCATTGGGCTGGCTGGCGACCTCGCTCGTCATGCAGTTTTTACTGTCCGAAGAGGTGGAAGGCGAGAACCGAATGGCGCTCCCCATCCTACTGAGTCAAGCGATTTTCTTCGCAGGTTTTCACCTTTGGCCTGCGGCCTAATTCCTTCTGGCGTAGATTTGACCTATGGATGCGACTCCCTACATCGTTTCGGCCCGAAAGTACCGCCCCAAAGACTTTGAGGCAGTCGTTGGCCAAAGCCATGTAACGGATACCCTGGAGCACGAAGTCTCTAGCGGGCATCTCGCTCAAGCCCTCTTGTTTACAGGCCCTCGCGGGGTCGGAAAGACTACCTGTGCACGCATTTTAGCCCGCCGCATCAACGAGGTGCACACCGGCCCCGATCAAGATTACAGCCTCAATATTTTTGAGCTCGACGCCGCCTCCAACAACTCGGTGGACGACATCCGCCAGCTGATTGATCAGGTGCGCTTCGCCCCCCAAGTGGGTCGCTTCAAGGTCTACATCATCGACGAGGTGCACATGCTCTCCCAGGCGGCCTTCAACGCTTTTTTGAAGACGCTGGAGGAGCCGCCCGCGCATGCCATTTTCATCTTGGCGACCACGGAAAAGCACAAGGTGCTCCCGACCATTCTCTCGCGTTGCCAAATTTTTGACTTCAAGCGCATCGGACTCCAGGACATTGCGAACCACTTGGCCTTTGTGGCCGGGAAGGAGGGCATTGCCACGGAGGAAGAAGCGTTGCACGCCATTGCCGAAAAAGCCGACGGTGCGCTCCGCGATTCGCTGTCCATTTTTGACCGTGTTGCAGCATTTGCGCGCGGGGGCACCCTGACGTACGACCTGGTCCGTGAGAATTTGCAGCTCTTGGACCGAACGGTTTATTTCTCCACAGTCTCGCATCTGCTCAGCGGCGACACCACGTCTTTGCTGCTCCAAGTGGACCACATCCTCGAGCAGGGGTTTGATTTGCACCGCTTTGTGGGGGGATTGGCGAGCCACGTACGGGATGTCCTGTTGGCCAAACACGAAGCCACCATTGCCCTCATGGATGTGCCCGACTCCGTTAAGGAACAGTATCGCCAGCAAGCAGAACAAGCCTCGCCCGCCTTTCTGGCCAATGCCTTGAAAGCACTTTCGCAGTGCGACCTATCGTACCGAAGTAGCTCCAATCCGCGCCTCTTGGTGGAAATCGCATTGTTGGATCTCGCAGGAATGGGCCAAGGCTCGGACGAAAAAAAAAAGCCTGAACCCCAAGGGGTAACGCAAGCCTCTCAGAGCGCATCTGCCTCGGCACCAACTCCCGTTGAGCCTGAAACTCCAGCAGCACCAAACGTTCCTGCCGCGGCCGAGGAAGCCGTAGCGCCCGCTACTTCTCCGGCGCCATCTGCCTCGGCTCCAGCACCTGTAGTGCCTGTGGAATCGCCCTCAGTGGTACTGAATTCAATGCGCCTGAAGTTCACGAAGCACCGGAGGCTCAACCCCCCGAAGTGCAGCCACGTATGCCTGCTGAAGCTGTAGCCGCTGTGGAAAGACCTCAAGCAGACCCTCACACGCAGCTATCCTCAGAGGAACCGGCCCGAAAGCGTCGCTCAACCTTTTCGTTGAAGGCCAACCTCGGGGGTTCGGCCCTAGCGGTTGCGGAAACGGCAGAAGTGGCGACCCAAGAGCCCGAAGTCAAGCGCCTATCGGCCTTTAGTCAAAATGCCCTGGAGACCGCCTGGATGGATACGGTGAAGGCCATGGAGGACCGGCCGGTGATTCATTCGGTCATTTCCAAGGCTACGCCTGTACTGGAAGACGATTTTCGGTTCCGAATTTCCGTCGAAAATAAAATGCAGGCGGACTATTTGGAGGGCGTTCGGGACGAGCTCATCGGCGGGCTGCGCAGCCTGCTGGAGAACGATGCCATCCGTTGGTCCATCAACGTGGAGGAGGGGTCGAGCAATGCCCGAATCGTCTACACCCCCGAGGAGCGCTATCAGTTTTTGTTAGAGAAAAACCCGCATTTAGCCGAATTCAGAAAAGAATTTAAGCTGGATTTGGAGTAACTTTGCAATCCTTTCAAAGAATGGGCATTTGGCCCGATAAAGCTGTTGTTATGAGTAAGATTAAAGTAGCCAATCCCGTCGTCGAATTGGACGGCGATGAAATGACCCGCATCATCTGGTCATTTATTAAAGAAAAACTCATCCTCCCCTACGTGGATGTAGACATCAAATACTACGACCTGGGTATGGAGCACCGCGATGCGACCAACGACCAGGTGACCGTAGATGCTGCTGAAGCGATTAAGAAGTACAATGTGGGTATCAAGTGTGCCACCATCACGCCCGACGAAGCACGTGTTGAGGAATTTGGCCTCAAGAAAATGTGGAAGAGCCCCAACGGCACCATCCGCAACATCCTGGGCGGCACCGTATTCCGCGAGCCCATCATTTGTGAAAACGTTCCCCGTTTGGTGACGACCTGGAACAAGCCTATCGTTATTGGCCGTCACGCGTTTGGCGATCAGTACCGCGCGACCGACACCGTGATCACGGGTAAAGGCAAGTTGACCATGACCTTCACGCCTGAGGATGGTTCAGAGGCCCAAACCTTTGAAGTCTACAACTTCGACGGCGGCGGTGTGGCCATGAGCATGTACAACACCGACGAGTCGGTCTACGGCTTTGCACGCTCCTGCATGAATTTGGCCTTGCAAAAAGGCTGGCCCCTGTACTTGAGCACGAAGAACACCATTTTGAAGCAGTACGACGGTCGCTTTAAGGACATCTTCCAAGAGGTCTATGAAACCGAATTCGCCGAGCAGTACAAAGCCGCCGGCATCACTTACGAGCACCGCTTGATC
>JALQUY010000062.1 GCA_023260615.1 Schleiferiaceae bacterium | reverse complement strand
TAGAGAGCTAGAGAGCTAGAGAGCTAGAGAGCTAGAGAGCTAGAGAGCTAGAGCTTGGCAAAACAACGGAAAGTCCCCGCGCGCAGCGAAGGTCCACCACACAGTTTAAGGGTAAAAGAGTTTAAACGTTTAAGCGAAAAGGCTACAGCGCGAAGCGCGAGCTTTCTAGCTACCTAGCCCTCTAGCTAATTTGCGCGAAGCGCGTGCTCTCTAGCCACCTAGCTGCTGTACCCGTTTGCACCGCCGAGAAGACGACTAGCACCGATTTAGGGTCGCAAATTGACCCCATGAATCAAGAACATTACGCATTGACCTTGCAGCTGGCTCATGGGATTGGGCCCAAACGAGCTCGCGCCATTATGGAGACCTACCCCGATGCAGAGGCCTTGTTCAAAGAAACCCCAGAAAATGCACCTCCTAATTGGCCAAGCCCTTCTCTCTGGCGCGAGCTTCAGCAAGAAGCGAGTAAAACGTTAGAACGGCACGAAGCAAGCAATATTCAAAGTTTGAGTGTGTTCCACCCTAGCTATCCGGAGGCTTTGCGAAACATACCAGACGCTCCCGTTATCCTCTTTATTAAGGGCACCTATTGCCCTTCCGATGCGCGGCGAATAGCCGTAGTGGGTACGCGCGACCCTACACCCATGGGCATGGATACTACGCGTGCGCTTGTTGAGGGTCTTGCCCCCTATGGTTGTACCGTTGTGAGTGGATTAGCTCGGGGAATTGACGCCCAGGCCCATCGAAGTGCCTTGCACCTTGGGCTCCCTACATGGGCCGTGCTTGCTCATGGTCTGCACACTATTCATCCAAAGGAAAATCAATTCTTGGCAGAGCAGATCTTGGGAGCAGGGGGAGCCTGGTTCAGTGAATGGCCTATGGGCACGGCACCAACGCCAGGCGCCTATCCACGTAGAAACCGAATTATAGCCGGGCTCACCCAAGGCACCTTGGTGATTGAGGCAGCGATTAAGTCTGGAGCTGGTATCACGGCCCATCTAGCGTATCAATACGACAGGGGGGTATATGCCGTCCCTGGGCGCTTACAGGATATACGAAGCCAGGGGTGTTTGGACCTTCTTAGGCGTCAAGTAGCACACCTAATTCTCCATCCACAGCACATTGCAGAAGATTTGGGGTGGTCAGAACCGCAAAAGCTTGACGCAATACCCAATTGGCCAGAAACTCACCAAAAAATCTGGAATGTGCTTGCCGAAGGGCCTATGCGTTTAGGCGCGATCTCGGAGCATACCCATTTAGGTCCCGAAAAGTGCTTGCATGCATTAGCGGAAATGATGTGGGTGGGCGACATCCGTGCCACGCACGGATGGTATGCCAGAGACGGCCCTATGGCTTAGTCCTCGTCTTCTTCAACAGCCTCCGCATCGGGTGCTGCATCATCATCGCTTACATCGTCTTGGTCGTCATCGTCCTCCAAGAAAGCAGCTGCTTTGCGTTCAAGTTCGACCGAGATTTTAAACAAGTATTTGGTGGTTTCCGTCTCCAAAGGGATGGTTCGGACGGTCTTTCCTTCACTGTTTTTGTAAACAATCATGTCATCTGGATCAAATCCCTCGGGGTATTTGTCCGTGAGAATCTGCAGCTGCTCTGCAGTAATGTTTTTATAATCAACGATTAAACGCTGCTTTTCCATGGTCACTTTACCATTTGAGTACCCAAGCGAAAATAAGCGGAGCGACGATAGTTGCGTCAGACTCCACAATAAATTTTGGCGTATCCGCATCCAACTTACCCCAAGTGATCTTTTCGTTGGGTACAGCACCCGAATACGAACCATACGAAGTAGTCGAATCCGAGATCTGGCAGAAGTAGCCCCAGAAAGGGATATCCTCCATTTCCATGTCCTGGTAGAGCATGGGAACTACACAAATTGGGAAGTCGCCCGCTATGCCACCACCAATCTGAAAGAATCCCACGCTCGGGGCTTCTGGATTCTGTGGATTGCGGCAGTTCTTTACGTACCAATCTGCGAGATAGGCCATGTATTCAATACCCGACTTCATGGTGCTCGCTTGAAGCTCATTTTTGATGCAGTAACTCGCAAAAATGTTGCCCATGGTGCTGTCTTCCCACCCTGGTACGATGATGGGTAGGTTACGCTCTGCAGCGGCCAACATCCATGAGTTCGCGGGGTCCACGGCCTCATCGTACTCCGCAGCAAATTCTGGAAGGCGAATCATTTGGTACATGTACTCATGAGGGAAGTAACGCTCACCCTTAGCTTCAGCGCGCGACCAACATCCATGGATGTGGTGCTGAAGTTTGCGGAAGGCCTCTTCTTCGGGGATACACGTGTCGGTTACCCGGTTTAACCCAGCATCTAAGAGCTCACGCTCGTCCTGTGGTGTCAAATCGCGGTAATTGGGGACGCGCTTGTAATGGCTATGCGCCACCAAATTCATGAGGTCCTCTTCGAGGTTTGCTCCAGTACAGGAGATGATATCGATTTTGCCTTGACGTATCATTTCTGCCAAGGATCGGCCCAGCTCAGCAGTTGACATCGCACCTGCTAAGGTGACCATCATTTTGCCGCCGGCCGTCAAATGGGCCTCGTAGCCTTTTGCTGCGTCCATAAGAGCCGCAGCGTTGAAGTGCTTGTAATGAGAATCAATGAATTGCGAGATAGGTCCGCGCATGAGTTCTAAGAATAAGAGAGTAAAAGGGTCTACGTGTTATGGGGCGTAAGTTAATACCCCAGGATTTTAAGCATGCTTTTGTACGACTGCTCTTTGGCAAACAATCGGGTATTCCAATCGCCGTCCTCATCCCGTGAGATCACGACGTGCTTAGGTGCAGGGATCAGACAGTGCTGCAATCCCCCATAGCCAGAGATACTTTCTTGATAGGCTCCCGTGTTGAAGAAGCCGATGTACTGGGTCGGTGCGTCGCTCGAAAACTTCGGCAAGAAGATGGCATTGGAGTGCTGCTCCGAATTGTAGTAGTCGTCCGAATCACAGGTTAGACCGCCCAAGAGCACCCGCTCATAGGGCGTCTCCCAGTTGTTGATGGCCAGCATGATGAATCGCTTGTTGATGGCCCATGCATCGGGCAAAGTGGTCATGAAGCTCGAATCAATCATGTACCACTTTTCGCGGTCATTTTGCTTCTTTTCGCCCATGATAGAATAGAACGTTGCGCCACTCTCACCAACCGTGAAACTTCCAAACTCTGTAAAGATGTGCGGCTCGGGTATTCCGGCTTGTGCACATTGGTTTTTGATTTGGGCAATGATTTCCTCGGCCATGTATTCATAGTCGTAGGCAAAGCTCAAACTGTTCTTGATGGGGAAGCCGCCGCCAATGTTCAAGGAGTCCAACGTGGGGCAGACCTTCTTCAATTGGATGTAAACATTGACACACTTGAGGAGTTCGTTCCAATAGTACGCGGTGTCATTGATGCCCGTATTGATGAAGAAGTGGAGCATCTTCAGTTCCACATTCTCCTGGTCCATCAGGTAGTTCTTGTACATCGGAAGAACGTCCTTGTAGGAAATGCCGAGACGAGACGTGTAGAATTCAAATTTGGGCTCTTCCTCAGCGGCGATTCGAATGCCAATTTTTAAAGGACCCGTTCCCTTGTGGATCTGGTCCACCAGCATCGGGAGCTCTTCCTTGTTGTCCATAACAGGAATGACATTGGTCCAGCCCTCATTGATCAATCGCGCAATGTTTTCCAAATACTGAGCGCGCTTGTAGCCGTTGCATACCACGAATTGGTCTTTCGTGATTTTGCCCTCTTCCTCCAATGCTTCAATCAAATTGATATCAAAAGCCGATGAGGTTTCCAGGTGGATGTTGTTCTTGAGCGCTTCTTCCATCACGAATTGGAAATGCGAACTCTTCGTGCAATAGCAAAAGTGGTAGCTCCCTTGGTAGTCCACTTTAGCCATCGCCACATTGAACATGCGCTTGGCGCGTTGAATGTTCTCTGAGATTTTGGGCAAGTAGGTCACCTTCAAAGGCGTTCCATATTGCTTGATCAGTTCCATTAGAGGAATGTCATGCCAATGCAATTGATCGTCTTCCACATAGAACTCCTCTTGCGGAAAATCAAAGGTCTGCTCAATTAGATCTACATACTTGTTCTTCATCAGAATGCTTTTTACAAGGGCTGCAAATGTACTTCGACTTAGATGGATGACTACTAAAAGTGCCATCTAAGTAAGTTGGATGGCGTCCAAATTTTTACTTCAAACGACTTACTTGTGTGTGATATTGCTGATTTTCAAATATTTAGCAATATTTCCCGTGAAAAAGCCCCGATGAACATTCATTCAGTTGCCCAAAAATTCAGCATCCGACTCACTCGGATTGTGCTCAGCCATCCCCGTCCAAGTGCATTTGCCTTGTAAACCGATCTATTCGAAACGCAAAAATCTATGCACTACGATCCTGGGAAAGTAAAAATGTATTTCCCCCCGAATTTTCTGCCGTTTCTCTGTTAAGTATGCCTAACTTGGGGATCCAATCTTACAACCTCATGATTCAGCACATACGTCAAAGCATTCCCTCCTCCATTGTAGTCTTCCTAGTAGCACTACCCTTGTGCCTCGGTATTGCGCTTGGCTCGGGCGCTCCGTTGATTTCAGGCATTATTGCCGGGGTCGTAGGCGGCATTGTCGTCGGTGCTATCAGTGGGTCGCACTTGAGCGTATCTGGACCCGCAGCCGGACTCATTGCTATTGTTATCGTTGCCATTTCAGACCTCGGTGGATTTGACACCTTCTTATTAGCTGTCTTTTTGGCTGGACTTTTCCAGATTGCCTTTGGATTCTTGCGGCTCGGAATTATTGGACACTACATTCCCAACACGGTCATTAAAGGCATGATGGCCGCCATCGGCTTGATTTTAATCCTCAAGCAGATTCCTCACTTAGTAGGATACGACGTAGACTTTATGGGCGATGAAGGCTTTCTGCAAAGAGCCAATGAGAATACGTTTAGTGCTGTCCAGCATGCACTTGGCGCTTTTACATTCGGGCCTACCGTAGTGGGATTTTTTAGCCTAATTGTCCTCATCGCTACCCAAGCGTTTGGCTATGCACGCTTCGGCATTTCCAAATTCCTCCCAGCTCCTCTCCTGGTGGTCCTGGCGGGCACAGCCCTTGGCTATGGCTTGGGTCAAGTCACCCCCGAATGGACGATTCTCGCCGAGCACAGTGTCCAACTCCCCAACTGGAAGGAGGGGCTGACCGCCCCCAACTTCGGCGCCTTTGGAAACATGGACGTTTGGATTGTTGCATTGACCATTGCCGTCATAGCCAGCATTGAAACCCTCCTTTGTATTGAGGCCGCAGATAAAATGGATCCTCTAAAGCGCGTCACGCCTACCAACCGAGAACTCATCGCACAAGGGGTCGGCAACAGTGTCTCGGGCCTAATTGGTGGTCTTCCCATCACGTCGGTCATCGTACGCACTTCAGCGAACGCCCAGATGGGTGCTCGGCATAAATCCAGTGCCATTATGCATGGTGTCATTCTTGCGGGAGCCGTCATCGCAATCACGCCCGTGTTGAATCGAATCCCCCTTGCCGTCCTGGCGGCCATTTTGATCATGACGGGCTATAAGCTGGTGAGTCCTGCCGTTATCCGAAGTATCGTCGCTAAAGGCTATACCCAATGGGTGCCCTTCGCCATTACAGTCGTTGCCATCTTACTTACCGACTTACTCAAGGGCATTGCACTTGGACTGGTGGTGAGTTTGATTTTCATCGCCATCACGGATTTCAAGAGCAACATCAGCTACAGTGAAAAAGACGGGCTTTACACCTTTTCTTTCCGCCGAGTTGTGACCTACCTCAGCAAAGGCCTCCTCAAGGAGCGATTAGAGCGTATCCCAAAAGGTGCCACACTTGAACTCGATTACCGCCAATGCGAATTTTTGGACGCTGACATCGAAGAGGTTATCGAAGATTTTAAGAAACATTCGGGATACAAAAACATCGCTGTAAAGGAAATCCGCTAAAATTCAGGGAGTTCGGGTTTTCTTCCGACTAAAGGGAGTACTTTTGCGCGGCCAAATAGACGGCGCATCTTGACCCCCACTCCCATGACTCCCATTCGGAACATTGCGATTATCGCACACGTTGACCACGGCAAAACCACCTTGGTTGACAAAATCCTCCATTACTGCCAACTCTTCCGCACCAATCAGGAAACGGGAGAATTGATTCTGGACAACAACGATTTGGAGCGTGAACGCGGTATCACCATTCTCGCCAAAAACGTGAGTGTTCGGTACAAGGACGTCAAGATCAACATCATCGACACCCCGGGCCACGCCGACTTTGGCGGTGAAGTCGAGCGCGTTTTGAATATGGCTGACGGCGTATTGCTGCTAGTCGACGCCTTTGAAGGCCCCATGCCCCAGACGCGCTTCGTCCTTCAGAAGGCCTTGCAAATGGGTCTGAAGCCCATTGTCGTCGTCAACAAGGTCGACAAGCCTAACTGCGATCCAGAAGCTGCTCACGAAGCGGTATTTGACCTCATGTTCTCCTTGGACGCCACAGAGGAGCAACTCGACTTCCCTTGTGTATACGGTTCTGCCAAACAGAATTGGATGAGCTACGACTGGAAGCAGCCCACGGATACCATCGAGCCTTTGATGGACATGGTATTGAAGCACGTTCCAGAGGCCGTTTCCTTGGAGGGGACGCCCCAGCTGCTCATTACGTCTTTGGACTATTCTTCCTATACCGGCCGAATGGCCATCGGCCGCCTGCACCGCGGCAGCTTGAAGGAAAACCAACCCGTATGTGTGGTCAAGCGCGACGGATCCATTACCAAATCGCGCATCAAGGAATTGTACGTGTTCGACGGCCTGGGCCGCACCCGCGTAGAGACGGTACAAGCAGGAGAAATTTGTGCCTTTAACGGTGTAGAAGGTTTTGAAATTGGCGATACTGTAGCCGACTACGAAAACCCCGAAGCCCTTCCCCCCATTGCCATCGATGAGCCCACAATGAGCATGGTGTTCACGATTAACGACTCCCCCTTCTTTGGCAAGGAGGGCAAGTTTGTGACCTCGCGTCACTTGAAAGACCGCTTGGAAAAGGAATTGGAAAAGAACTTGGCGCTTCGCGTGGAGGCTACCGATTCGGCAGATACCTTCCGCGTGTTTGGCCGAGGCGTATTGCACCTTTCGGTCCTGATCGAAACGATGCGTCGTGAGGGCTACGAATTGCAAATCGGCAATCCCCAGGTCATCATCAAGGAAATCGACGGCGTCAAATGTGAGCCTGTCGAGGAACTCGTGATCGACTTGCCCGAATCTATGAGCGGCACCGCCGTTGAAATGGCGACCCTCCGCAAAGGCGAGATGCTCAACATGGCCCCCAAAGGCGAGCGCATGATCTTGACCTTCCACATTCCTTCCCGCGGTTTGATCGGCTTGCGCAATGCCTTGCTGACCTCCACGGCTGGTGAGGCCATCATGAACCACCGCTTCTTGGAATTCCAGCCCCTCAAGGGCGACCTGCCCAAGCGCACCAACGGTTCCCTCGTTTCCATGGAGCAAGGCACCGCCATCGCCTACTCCATCGACCGCCTCCAAGACCGCGGCCGTTTCTTCATCGAACCCGGCGAAGAAATCTATGCAGGCCAAATTACCGGCGAGCACACGCGTGGTTCCGACTTGGAAGTCAACTTGACCAAGGGCAAGAAGCTCACGAACGTTCGTGCATCCGGCACCGACGAGAAGATGCGCATTGCCCCCGCTATCAAGCTGCGTTTGGAAGAAGCCTTGGAATACATCCAGAGCGACGAGCTCGTGGAAGTGACCCCCAAGAGCCTTCGTCTACGCAAGATGAAGGTGAAGAAGGCGTAAGCGCTTCGCTTAAAAGGTTAAAGGGTTTAAGGGTTTAAGGGAGAAAGCGCTAAATGGCCTTTTACCCTTAAACCCTTTTACCCTTCTACCCTTCTGCCCTTCCCGGGATTTTCCTAATTTCCCTTCGTGAACCACTTGATTAACACCCCGTCCATTCTGATTGCGCTGGCCGCAATTGTGATTGTCTCCTACTTGTTCAACTTATTGGCCAAGAAGACGCGCATTCCCAGCGTGCTCATGCTTTTGGGCATGGGTATTTTATTCAATTTAGGCGGGCAATATGCAGCGCTTCCACAGCCGGATGTTCGTCCAGCGCTGGAGATTTTGGGTTCGGTCGGATTGATCATGATCGTCTTGGAAGCCGCGCTAGACTTGGAGCTGCGCCGGGAACACTCCGGCATGATTGGCCGAAGCTTGCTTCTCACCCTCCTGGAAATGGGTGCAACCACCTTCTTTCTGTCCGCCCTTTTTCACGTGGGCATGGACGCCCCATGGGACCGCGCCATCCTCTATGCGGTGCCCTTGAGCATCTTGAGTTCGGCCATCATCATTCCTTCGGTGGAGAACATGCGTCATGACCTCAAAGAGTTCATGATTTACCAGTCCACGTTTAGCGATATTTTGGGCATTATGCTCTTCTATTTCTTGGTGGAGGGCTTTGAAAATCCTGGGGGCAGCACCAGCGAATGGCTGCTGCAATTTGGCTGGTCATTTGGGGTGAGTGTGCTGGTTTCAGCCGTCTTTTCCTACCTCTTGGTCTTGCTACTCCAAAACATCAAAACGCAGCTCAAACTCTTCCTCTTGATCGCGGTACTCATCCTGCTGTATGCAGTAGGTAAGATGCTGCATTTGAGCTCGTTGCTGGTTATTTTGATCTTCGGTCTGATCCTCAACAACCCCAATTTGTTCTTCCCCGGCAAGTTGCAAAAATGGCTCAAAGCGGACATCGTGAGTGGCCTGTTGAACGACTTCAAATTGATTACGCGCGAGACCGCCTTTATTGTCCGAACGTTCTTCTTCGTCGTCTTTGGCTACAGCATTGACCTAGGTTCTTTGGCCAATCCCTTGGTCATTTTCTTTGCCCTTTTGGCCCTCGTGGGCATTTACCGAATCCGTGCCGTCGCCGTCCAGTGGACCGTACCCAAACCGGAAGCCATCCTCACCTATTTGGCGCCCCGCGGCCTAATCACCATTTTGCTGTTCTATGCCATTCCGCCCACCATGGGCATCGCCCAGTTTGACAATGGCATCCTGCTCTACATCATCCTCGCGAGCTCCGTCTTTATGGCGTGGGGAATGGTCCGAAATCGCGACAAGGACGACCACCGAACTTTAGGCGAGGTCCTTCGCGATACGGCGAGCGTAGATCCTGAGCTTGTTTCCGAGGAATCGAGTGCTCCAGAGGCCCCCAGCGAGGCTGAGGCTTAATCCACCCAGTCCGCTACAAAAAGGTTGGTTTCGCGCGTGCCGCCGTTGTTTCGGTTGCTCGCAAAAACCAGTTTCTTCCCATCGGGCGAGAACATCGGAAAGGAATCAAACGCGCTGTCAAACGTAACCTGTTCCAATCCGGTTCCATCGACGTTAATTAAGAAGAGGTTGAAGGGGAATCCGCGCTTGGACGCGTGGTTGCTGCAAAACAAAATGTGCTGGCCGTCGGGAGTAAAGAAGGGCGCCCAGTTGGCATTGCCCAAATGCGTGACCTGGCGCTTGTCGCT
>JALQUY010000061.1 GCA_023260615.1 Schleiferiaceae bacterium | reverse complement strand
GAAACGCGCGCCACGAGCATCGCCAAATAACCCGACGCCCCTAGGCGCGCCGCCACCAGGTGGCCGCATGAACTCAAAAAGCCCGCCCTTAAGGGGTGGGCTTTTTTTTACTGGATCGTTGGCGGCTGGGGAATGCTCGTCTGCTGCCGTGAATCCTAGGGGCTTCCGGGCAACCGCGGCTACGTCCGCGAAAAATCGGCTGCTGCCGTGAAGCCTAGGTTCCTGGCGCGAACCCACGACTGCGTTCGCGAAACCTAGCAGTTGCCAGGCAACCGAGGCTGCTGCCGCCAAACTTCGTCTGCTGTTAGAGCTTGGGGGAGAAGTCGATGACCTCCAAGGGCAAGGCTTGTCGAGCCGCCCAGTAGGCCTGGTACTCTTCGCTCATGCTCATGCGGCCTTCCAGAACCCGTTCCCAAAGTCCGGACTCGACCAACTGCTGCTCTGCAAAGCGCCGAACGGCATGGTCCGCCTGCAAGGTGATGTCCACCCAGCCCTGGTTGACGGCATAGTGGTAGGTCTCTTCACATGCCTCCCGGTAGACCATGGCGCGCAGTCCTACGCGGGCGGCGAGGCCAAAATCCAGGATATCGTCAAACACAAAGCCCCAGGTCGCAGCTTTGCTACCCCAGGCGGCTTCTAACGGTTCGATGGCCCGCGTTTTTTCTTTGGCATAGAACCCAAATACATGCAGGTGCTCTCGGCGAGCGAAGGCTTCAGCGGTTTCGTTTCGCTCCCCCGTGACAATGGCGACGGGTAGGATTTGGCCCGTTTGGAGGTAGTGGCCAAAGCGCAAGAGGTTGAGGCCCATACTGTCTAGTTCGGAAAAGCTGCTTCCACCGTCGGAACCCTTTCGGCCGTCGTGGAAAACCCCGTCCCAATCTAGAATCAGTGCGTTCATCCCACGAGGTCTTGAATGTCCAAAAGGCCCAATACCTGACCGTTCTGCAGGACGACGAGCTGATCCACTTTCTGAGCGGAGAAGGCCTGTGCCGCTTCATTCAGGAGGGCGTCGGCATCAATGGTGCTCGGCATGGAGCTG
Organism: Schleiferiaceae bacterium; assembly: GCA_023260615.1. Lineage (GTDB taxonomy): Bacteria > Bacteroidota > Bacteroidia > Flavobacteriales > Schleiferiaceae > TMED14. The sequence goes on along the minus strand of JALQUY010000061.1, from coordinate 8,633 downwards.
CCAGCAGCAGCCGAGATGGGTGTTTGCAAATTAGGTTCGCTCTGAGTTTCTAGCCAGCGGCGTACATCTCCATCGGTGAAGATGCCCTGGAGCTGGCCTTGGTCGGTGATCACCACAGCCCCGTAGCCGGACTTGGTCATTTTTACGAGCGCTTCTTGAATGGTTGCGCTTGGGGCGACTTGCACGTCCGCCGCACGCATCGCCTGTGCCACTTTGGTGGTCACACGGCGGTTGTCTACAAAAAACTGCTCAGAACCCAATTCGGTCAAGTGGTTGTTGGTCATTTGCTTCATGACCTTCCAGGGCACCGTAATGGTATCTACTCCCAGCTCAATAGCGTTCCGAACGTGCTCCAAATGACGCACCGACGAAAACATAATCTTCGTGTCGTACCCGTGCTGCAGCTTCATATTCACGATGGAAGCGACCAATTGCAGGGCATCGGTTCCTTGGTCTTGCAGGCGGCCTACCAAGGGGCATACATAGGTGGCACCTGCGGCCATTGCCATGTAGGCTTGCTGCAGGGTGTACACCAAGTGCAGGTTGACCAAAAAGCCTTCGCTGCGAAGCATTTTGCAGGCGCGCGCTCCTTCCAAGGAGATGGGGATTTTGTACACCGTCTTGCTGCGGTCCAATCCGAGCTTCTCTTGACGCTTGGCCTCCGCGACGATTTCTTCCGCCGTTCGGCCCAATGCCTCAATTTGGAGCACAGGCACCATATCGGCCAATTTCAAAAGCATAGCGTCCAAATCCGCCACGCCCTCGCGTTGCATAAAGGTGGGAGTGGTGGTTAAACCGGCTAAAAAGCCCAGTTCAAATGCGGTGCTGATCTCGTTGAGGTCCGCCGAATCCAAGTACAGTTCCATGGGCGCCAAAGTACGGATTTCATGCGTACTTTGCATGGGAAAAGCCCGTCATGTCTAGGATTCGTAAAGTACTGGTAGCCAACCGAGGAGAGATCGCCCTTCGCATCATGCGAAGCGCTAAAGAAATGGGTATTGCCACTGTGGCTGTGTATTCCGATGCGGATGCACGGGCTCCACACGTGCGCTTTGCCGATGAAGCCGTTTGCCTTGGACCAGCACCGAGCACACAGTCCTACCTCCGTCAGGACAAAATTCTAGAGGCCGCGCGCATCCTCGGCGTAGACGCCATCCACCCAGGCTACGGATTCCTCAGCGAGAACGCAGACTTCGCCCAGGCGGTGGAGGAGGCAGGTATCGTCTTTGTGGGACCAAGCCCCGCTGCGATCCGAACCATGGGAGATAAGCTCTCTGCCAAGCAGGCCGTCATGGACTTTGGAGTGCCCTTGGTTCCCGGAACCGCTCATGCAATTGCCTCCGCACAGGAAGCCCTCATCGAAGCAGAGCGCATTGGCTTTCCCGTGATGGTCAAGGCGTCTGCGGGTGGTGGAGGCAAGGGCATGCGCATTGTGCACGATTCGGAATCTTTTGAAGAGGCCTTCGCCATGGCGGTGTCGGAAGCAGAAAAGAGCTTTGGCAACGGAGCCGTCTTCATCGAGAAATACGTCCAGAAGCCGCGCCACATCGAAATTCAAGTCCTGGCAGATACCCAGGGCACCTGCGTCTACCTCCACGAACGCGAATGTTCCGTACAGCGACGTCACCAAAAAGTCTTGGAGGAGGCCCCAAGCGTTGTCTTGAGTCCAGCCCAGCGAAAAGCCATGGGCGAAGCGGCGGTGAACGCGGCAAAGTCCTGTGGCTACGTGGGAGCGGGCACGGTAGAGTTTATCTACGATGCCTCAGGCGCGTTTTACTTCTTGGAAATGAACACCCGCCTTCAGGTGGAGCATCCAGTGACCGAATGCATCACCGGGCTCGACCTCGTGAAGGAACAACTGCGCATCGCCGCTGGGGAGCCCCTAGGCTATGGACAGGAAGACGTCCGCATGGACGGCCATGCCTTGGAGCTGCGCGTCTATGCGGAGGATCCTCGGAACGGTTTTGCGCCGGATATAGGTCAGCTCAAAGTGTACCGCCGCCCGTCGGGGGAGGGCGTTCGGGTCGATGATGGCATTGAAGAAGGCATGGACATCCCCATTTTCTACGATCCCATGATTGCCAAGCTCGTCGTGCATGGCACGGACCGAACGGACGCCATTTCCAAAATGCTCGAAGCGATCGAACGCTATGTCATTATCGGGGTGGAAACCACACTCCCTTTTGGCCGCTTTGTTCTGGAGCACGAGGCCTTCGTGTCGGGGGAATTTGACACGCATTTTGTTCAAACCTACTTTGAGGCTTCGGCCTTGCCCACAGGAGCAGACCATGACTTGGCTGCTGCCTTGGCGCAGTATCGAAGAAGCCCCCGCCTTGAAGCGAATCCCGCTCCGAGCGCATGGCGTCGCCGCTAAGGATCTTCCTGCTCAGCGCCGCGTGTCTATTGGCAAGCGTGCAGGCCATGGGGCAGATCGAGGTGATCTACCAAGGCAAGCCGTCGCAGGCTACCGTTATTGGACAGGACACGGTGCCTTGGATTTTCTTGGACGAAGTGATGGTCTTGGACAAGCCGACGTTTTCGGACACCGAAGCGCGCCTGAACTACCTAAGGCTGAAGCGGCGCGTGATTAAAGTTTATCCCTATGCCAAGGGGCTGGGGGAGCGTTTGGACAGTTTGAATATGCGCCTCGCCAGCGAGAAGAACTATTTCAAGCGCAAGCGCATGGTCAAGCGCTACCAAAAGTATTTGGCGGATCGCTTTGAGCCGGAGCTGCACAAGTTGACCGTTTCGGAGGGCCAAATTTTGTGCAAACTGGTGTACCGCGAAACCCACATGACGGTTTTTGATGTGATCAAGGAATACCGCTCTTGGCTTCAAGCCGTGGGGTGGAATGTGACGGCTTCTTGGTGGGATATCTCCATCAAAAAGGCCTACGAACCCAGCAAGGTGGAGGAAGATGCTTGGATCGAGAAGATTTTGCAGCAAGCCTTCGCCAACGGCCAACTAGAGCCACGAACGTACTTTTACTACCCTCCAACTGAAGAATAATGCAGTTTAGTCCTCAGCCTCACGCAGGCACACCGCTAGCACGTCGCGCACTCACGTTGCGCGAAGGGGCCTTTGCGGGGTCGTCGCACCTGCAAGGTTTGAGCGATGGCTTTATGGAGGAGCGCGCGGCGGGCTATTCGGCCGAGGCGCGCGCCACACTGGTGGCGGTGCTCCGAGATCACTACGCAGTGCAAGGGCTAACCGAAGGGCAAGAGGCCCAGCTTCAAGCCCTAGCCCAGCCGGGCGCCGTGACCATGACCTGTGGGCACCAGCTGGTTTTAGGAGGTGGGCCCTTGTACGTTCACAGCAAGATTCGTGAGGTCGCTGCCCTGAGCGCTCAGTGGGAGGTGCCCACGCGTCCTGTGGTGCCCATTTTTTGGATGGCCACGGAGGACCACGATGTCGAGGAGATTCGGCACATTTCCTTCGAAGGAAAGCGCTACAGTATGGCCAACACCTTTGAAGGCTGGGCGACTGGCTGCATTCCGTCGGAAGCTGTTTGGCCCCTGCTTGACGCCTTGGAAAAGGACTGGGGGCAGCACGCCGCATTGGCGCAGCAACTCAAGGTCTACCGAGCTGCCTATCTCCAAGGTGAAACGCTTGCAGATGCCACGCGCCGGCTCATGGCCCATTGGCACCCCTCCGTGCTCTGTTTGGACGCTTCGGATGCACGTTTAAAGGCGTTGGCCGTTGAGCTGTGGACGGATGAAATCCAGCATCAGCGCATGTTTTCGACGCAGAACGATGCGCCATGGACGGCACAAGGGTGGGAGCCGCCTGTGGACGTCAAGCCTTCGACGCTCTTTTTGCTCGAGAACGGGCGTCGAACGCGCCTAGACTTCCTTGGAAAGGGAGCCTGGCAAGCGGGGTCACGCTCGATGCGCGAAGAAGAACTTCTGGCCCGGGTCCAAAATGAGCCCGAAACGCTCAGTCCCAATGCGATCCTGCGCCCCATCTACCAAGAGTGTATCTTGCCCAACGTGCTCTACGCGGGCGGTGCAGGGGAGATGGAGTATTGGTTGCAGCTCATTCCCTATTTCCAGGAACGCAATTTTCCCGCTGTGCGCATGCACCTACGGACCTCCTTTGAATGGTGGCCTAGTGCCTCCTGGCGCAAATGGCAAAAACTAGCCCCGCAGAACCTGTCCTACCACAGCAGTATTTCGGAGGTGCGCGAGGCGTGGCTGCAGGAAGAGGGAGCGCCGGAATCGGGTGCATTTCCCGTGACAGAGGCCCTGCGTAATTTGGTTAAGAAGGAATACGGTACGTATACTGATTTAGAGCGATCTACAGAGGCTTGGCTCAAGCGTATATCGAATGAAGAAGAACGAATGCGCGAACGCGCTCGTCGGTCGGTTTTGCGGTCTCAACGTGAACGCTGGGAGGCCTTCCTAACTGTCAAATCCACCCAATTCCCCGGTTCCGTGGAAAGCGGTGGAGTGGGAGCCATGCAAGAGCGCACGTGGACGGTCTTAGAGCTGGCCTACCACTTTGGCCACGCCCCTTTTCAGGCGATGGAAGACGGGCTTATCCAGCATCTGGATCTGAACGAGGGTATGCCCTTTTTGTGGGCATGGATGCTCCCTGAACCAGGGGAATAAACCTGTTGAAAAACCTGCTTTTAAAGGCTTTCTGCCCTGTGGATGCGAAGTATCTTTGTACTCCATGCAAGACGCTATCCTCATCCTCGATTTTGGTTCGCAATACACCCAGCTGATTGCACGCCGTGTGCGCGAACTCCAAGTCTACTGTGAAATCCATCCCTTTCACCACATTCCGGAGAACTGGTCCGACTTTAAAGCGGTCATTCTAAGCGGTTCGCCCTTTTCCACCTTGGAAGAAGGCGCGCCTGCCCCCGATTTGAGCCCGATGCTCGGTACCATTCCCGTGCTAGGGGTCTGCTATGGAGCCCAGTATTTGGCCAAAACCCGCGGTGGCCAGGTGGCCCGCTCCACGCACCGGGAATACGGCCGCGCCAACATGGCAGCGGTAGAAGGGGAGTCGCGCTTGCTCAAAGGCGTTCCCGTTGGGTCCTGCGTCTGGATGAGCCATGGCGACACCATCGTAGCGCTCCCAGAGAATGCGATCGTAGAGGGTTCCACCGCCGATGTGCATGTGGCGGCCTACCGCTTTCAAGGCGAAGAAACCTACGCCATCCAATTCCACCCGGAGGTCCACCATTCGGAGCATGGGGTGCAATTGCTGAAGAACTTCGTCTACGACATCGCCGGCTGCAGCCCTTCGTGGACCCCGGATGCCTTCATTGAAAGCACGGTAGATGCTTTGCGCGCTCAAATTGGCAAGGGCAAAGTAGTCTTGGGCCTGAGTGGCGGTGTGGACAGCACCGTGGCGGCTATGCTGCTCAAAGAAGCCATCGGAGATCGTCTGTTCTGCATTTTCGTGAACAACGGCTTGCTCCGCAAAAATGAATACGATTCAGTTCTTACCCAGTACGCCGGCCTGGGCCTTAACGTGAAGGGCGTTGATGCTTCCGCCGATTTCTACGCGGCATTGGACAACCAAGAAGATCCTGAAGCCAAGCGCAAAGCCATCGGTCGTGTATTCATCGAGGTCTTTGACCGCGAAGCCATGGCTATTTCAGGAGTAGAATTCTTGGGCCAAGGCACCATTTACCCGGACGTGATTGAATCCGTATCCGTCAATGGACCTTCTGTGACCATCAAATCGCACCACAACGTGGGCGGATTGCCAGACTTTATGAAGCTTTCCGTGGTCGAACCTTTGCGTTCGCTCTTTAAAGATGAAGTCCGTCGCGTCGGGAAGGCCTTGGGCTTGTCGCCGGCACTGCTTGGACGTCATCCTTTCCCAGGGCCTGGCTTAGCTATTCGGATTTTGGGAGCTATTACGCCTGAGCGTGTGAAAATCCTCCAGGAAGTCGATCACATCTTCATTCAGGGCTTGCGTGACGCGGGCTTGTACGACGAAGTTTGGCAAGCTGGGGCCATCTTGCTACCCGTCAAATCGGTTGGCGTGATGGGGGACGAGCGCACCTATGAGCAAGTGGTCGCCTTGCGTGCCGTTCAGAGCACGGACGGCATGACCGCGGATTGGGTGCATTTGCCGTATGAATTTTTGGCCCGAATTTCGAATAGCATCATCAACAACGTCCGGGGCGTGAACCGCGTGGTCTACGACATCAGCAGCAAGCCCCCCGCAACCATTGAATGGGAATAAGAAGCCTCTTTTTTACTGCGCTGCTGGCCATCGCAACGGCGGTCCAGGGACAAGTCCTTTTGGCAGACAGTGCGATCACGATTGCACGCCAAACGTGGATTGTCGCCCTACCCTTTGAGGTCTCCATGGATTCCGCCAGTGCGGTGAGCTTTGATTTTCCCGCCACCTACACCATGAAGAACCGCATGGCGGTGCAGTTCTACACGGGCCTGCGGGCAGGGGTGGACTCACTCAATCGCTCGGGCTTTGATATCCAACTGGTCTTGGTAGAGCACGTGGAGGCGAGCAATACCTACCGCATGGAAGCCAATGGTTTTTTGGTCAGTTACAGCCCAGAGGTTTTTATGGCGCATTTGGACCGCCAAGCGCTGTGCAAAGGCGGTGAATGTAAAATCATCGGCCCCTTCCGCGGAGATGCCAGTGAAATGCTGGCTGCACTATCTACCGGTATTCCGGTCATCAACCCCGTTTCCAGAAAGGTCGATGTAACGGCTAAGCCTTTTTTGATTGCGGCAGCATCCCACCGCACCGCTGAAATTACGCGCTTGGCCGAACGCGCTGTGGCCGCACAAAAAATGGCCCCCAAGAGCCGCACGGTGCTGCTCTTAGATGGCACCTCCAACGATGCCGCCTTCTTGGAGGCCTATGCAGCGGCAGGTGGAAATACGGCCGAACTAGTGCAGAAGAATTACCAAGGTTCGGCAACCCTCGATGCCAGTGCATCGGCAGGCGTGTTCACGCGGATCATTTCTCTCAGTGATAAAGTGTTAGTGACCGCACGTATTCTCAATCAATTACGTCCTTTTGAAGCGGCCAAAACGGAATTTTGGACCCTCGGCAATGTACTGTCGAGCAGTGCATTGGACGCGCAACTTCTCATGCGCCAGCCCTTGGTATGGTCGCAGGTTGAACGCTTGGACTACATCCAATTCCGCAGATTGGACGCTTTGCTCTTTTCTGCTGCGCAAACGACTCCAGGCCGCTGGGAATGGTTGGGCCTCGACATGGCGTGGTTTGCGGCCTATATGAATGAAGCAGTCCCGAATGCATTCGAAGGTCCACGCCGTATCTACCTCTGGAAGCATGTAGAGGGAGGCGGCTATTACAACCAGTCCGCCCTGATTTACCGCTACGACCGAAAGAACGGCGTGCAGGCCCAGTGGACGCCTTCGGTTGATTACGCTCAAGAAGTGGAAGGAACGGATGAACGTATCGATTCTCTGCCGCTTGAAGTTTCACAGAACCAACCTCAGGAGTTGGTCGACTAACCCTATTCGCCATGTCTAGCCCCTTATCCCACCTAGAACCTGCTGCACTCTGGAAGGCTTTCGAAGAGCTGAATGCCGTTCCGCGGCCCTCAAAACGCGAAGACCAAGTCCAAGCTTTTGCCGTACAAGTAGGGGAAGCCTTGGGCCTGCCAACGTCAAAAGATGCGGTGGGCAACGTACGCATCACTAAACCGGCTAGTCCCGGTATGGAACATGCGCCTACGGTGGTCATTCAAGCCCACTTGGACATGGTTTGCCAGAAAAACGACGGCACGGAGCACGACTTTGACAGCCAAGGCATCGCCATGTTCATCGAAGACGGATGGGTGAAAGCCAAAGGCACCACATTGGGCGCCGACAACGGCATCGGTGTTGCCATGGCCATCGCAACGCTTCGCAGCAATACGATGATCCACCCTGCTCTTGAGGTGCTCTTTACGTCGGATGAGGAGACGGGTATGACCGGGGCTCTTGGGTTGCAAGAGGGATGGATTACGGGCAAATACCTTTTGAACATTGATACGGAAGACGACCGCGAACTGACGATCGGTTGTGCAGGTGGCATCGATGTGACAGCAACTTCTGCCTTGACGTATAGACACGCACCGGTTTCAGAGCCTATGGGCTACACCTTGCAAATCAAAGGATTGACAGGTGGGCATTCGGGTATGGATATTCACTTGGGCCGCGGAAATGCCAATTTGCTCATGGCACGTTTGCTGCGTGATCTCGAGCGCGAAGCCTGTATCCTGGTAAGCACTATGGCAGGTGGCAATCTTCGCAATGCCATTCCTCGCGAGTGTCAGGCTACTGTGGTGATGGATGCCTCGCATGCCCAGGTGCTGGAGCAGGCTTTTGGTCCCCTGGTGTCTGCCATTCAAAAGGAGCATCAGGCCACCGATCCTTCGCTAGAAATCACCTTGACCGCCACGGGACCCACCAACTCCAAAGTCTTGGAAGCGGATGTACAGGCTGCTCTGCTCGCCGCCATATCCGGCTGCCCTGCGGGAATCCTTCGCATGAACCCCGAAGTGGAGGGCTTGGTCCAAACGTCCAATAACGTAGCCAAGATTCAAATTTCCCCGGAAGGCGCTCAAGTGCTCTGCTTGACGCGCAGCAGCTCAGAATCTGAAAAAATGGATGCTGCCCACCGCATCGCTT
>JALQUY010000060.1:7324-9864 GCA_023260615.1 Schleiferiaceae bacterium | reverse complement strand
AGCGCACACATTTTGTTTGTTGGTTAGCTTGTTTGTTGGGTGACGCAATGCGCTTTTCCTTAAACGCTTAAACCCTTGTACCCTTGAACTGTGGTGCGGACCTTCGCCGCGCGCTGGGACTTTCCCGCTATTTTGCCAAGCCGATAATCCCTTTAACCCTTCTACCCTTAAACCCTTAAACCCTTAAACCCTCACTAGAGCGCCTTCAACCGCGCCACCAAAGTTTCTTTCTTTCGGTTGGCAACGGGAACTTGGCTGTCGTCTTCCAGAATGACGTAGCCGCCGTCCGAAGTGACGTAGCGCTTGACGCAATCCATGTTGACCAGATGGGATTTGTGGATGCGTTCAAAGTGGTGGGGGGTGAGGAGCGATTCGTATTCTTTGAGGGTGCGGGAGGCAAGGAGTTTTTTGCCGCCGCGCAGAAAGAATTGGGTGTAGTTGCTGGTGGATTCGCAACGGAGGATGTCTTGGATGCGAACGATGTGCATGCCTTCGCTGGAGGCGATGACGAGCTTGCGTTCGCGCTCTTGGAGGTGGTCGACGAGGACGCCGAGGCGTTGGGAGTTGCCGGAGTTCTGTTCGACTTTTCGGACCGCTTTGACCAGCTCCTCGGGATCCACGGGCTTGAGCAGGTAATCCATGGCGGAAAACTTGATCGCTTTCAAGGCATAGGCGTCATGGGCCGTGACGAAGACGACGGAGCCGTTCCATTCGGGCTCATCGGCGGAGAGGCGTTCCAGCAGGTCAAAGCCCAGCTCGCCGGAGAGGTGGATGTCTAAAAAGAGGAGGTCGGGCTTGTGGCCCAGCAGCAATTCCCACGCTTCGTCCACGGTGGAAGCTTCCAGCACGGGCTGCACTTCTGGGCAAAAGAGCTTGAGTTTTCCTTGCAGGGCTTTGCGGCTCTGCACTTCGTCGTCGAGGATAAGGGCGCTAATGGACATAGTCCTAAGTTAGTCGTTCTCTTCCCATTCATGGTGCATCGCTAGCACAAGCGACACGCGCGTTCCTTCATCCAAATCCTCCACCACCACGGAATGGGGCTTTCCAGTTTCTTGTTGGAGGGCTTGCAAACGGCTTTGGAGGATGCGGGTTGCGGCAGAACGCTTTTCCCCCTCGTCGCCGCTGCGGTGGTGTTTGGAAGCTTCGCGTCCTACGCCGTTGTCTTCCACATGGATCAAGAGACTGTCGGGTATGGGGCCTCGTCCTAGGTAAATTTTGAGGACCGCATCGGTGGCGCCGGCTTTGAGTTTGGGACGGAGCCCGTGTAGGATGGCGTTTTCCACGAGGGGCTGCACGAGCATGGGCGGGATGCCCACCACCTGGGTGTCGAGCCCTTCTTCCACTTGGAAGACGCATTGGAAGCCGTGGTCAAAACGCATTTGTTCCAGGGCGATGTAGTTCTCGAGTGCTTGCTTTTCCTTCTCCAGCGTCACATAGGCCTCCTCTGCGTTTTCGAGCGTGTAACGCATCAGGCGCGAGAATTTGTGCAAGTACGTCACGGCTTCTTTAGGCTTCTTTTCCAGCACAAAGGCCGAAATGGACTCCAGCGCATTGAAGGTGAAATGCGGGTTCATCTGGAGCCGAAGCGCCATGCGTTCCAGCTGGGCGCGCTCTTTTTGCCAAATGCGTCGATCGCGCAAGCGGCGCCAGCCAATGTAGCCAGCTACCCCCAACAGCAGTAGGCCAAGGGCGGCGGCGGGCATCCAGTATTCGGGACGCTTCCACGCGGCCGGGAGCACCTCTATATGGTAGGCTGGCATCCCCCATGCTTGGGCGTTTGGAGCAATGGCTCGTAGCCGAATGGTATACGTGCCGGCGCGCAAACGGTCCAAAACCAATCGCCGCGCCGTGCCCAGATTCACCCATTCACCGCCATTAATTTGGTATTCCACAGCTATGCCATCTCCCGAGGAAGGCAGGCCTCGAAAGCCAAACTTCACGACCACGGGATCGTTTTCTTTTTTAGTGCGTCGCTCAACGCCTCGGATGAGCAAGGCGGGTTTGAGACGCTCGCCGACTTTACGGGCATCCGCCTCAAGCGCAAGGCCAAAAACATCCTTGACCCATCGCAAGTCGTCGGTGGCCGTGGGAATCGCCGGTTGGCCCGAATACGGCTGCAGATGGCCGTCCACAGCGAGGTAGTTCCAGCCGTTAAGTGTTTGGACCAATAGACTGTCGCCTTTCCAAGCGAGGCCGGAAACCCACTGATCCGACAGGGCCTGCTTCCACGTGCCCCGTGAAAAACGGCGGAGACCGAACTCGCCAAAGGCATAGCCGCCATGCTGGATGGAAACCCCCGCAATGACGCCTGCGCCGGGTTTAGGCAGTGCATGAAGGCCCATGGGGCCAAGGGCGTAGAGGCCTTTTGATGTTGCCAACCAACAGGAATCCGCGCCCATACCACTTACATGCTGGACCGGACCCAAGCGATATGGAAGGGTGCGGAGGTCAAACCAACGTTCGGGCTGGTCCACGCGCAGCAGGTCTTTTTCACTCGCCAATAGGAGTCCGCCCGCATCAGAGGCCATGCCGTGCTGCAA
>JALQUY010000060.1:0-7125 GCA_023260615.1 Schleiferiaceae bacterium | reverse complement strand
GCCAGCCATTCCGCTCCCAATGGCATCGCCGACGAAACAGGTTCGTCGAGTAGTTGGGTCCAAAGACCCGCGGGGTTGCGGAGCCATAGTCCACTTTCCGAAGCTATCAACAACAATCCCTCCTTCTGAATCAACTGGTACGCTCCTTCCAGTCCTGGAACTTCTTCTTTGATCCACTGATCATCCGACACCCCTCGATAATACAACGTACTGGTTCCTAGCGCGTAAATGCGCCCCATACCCGTGTTAATGAGGTCAATGCAATGGGATTCTGGAAAGGTGGTTTTTATCCATTCCCTGCCTTTCCAAGCATAGACCCCATTGCCGGCAGCCAGCCAAAACTTTGGCCTGATCATCGCTATAGCCGTGTAGTAAATCTCATCATCGACATTATCAGGGGCCTTGTCCATGCGCATGAAGCGTTCTCCATCATAGCGTAAAATGCCCGATTGCTCCGTCGTCACCCACACTAGGCCATTCGTATCCAAGGCCATGTCTGTGATGCGGTAGCTTTCCGTCGAAGCCAGCATGGATTCCGTGACCACCGCATATAGCGGTGTTTGGGCCTTGAGCGCCATGCCCCAGCCCATGAGCAGCACATTGAACAAAATCCGAACTTGAGACATGCCGTGAAAATACCCCCTTTTTTTGGTTTGCCTCTTGGAATCTGTACTACGCTGCAACACTATGCTCCAAGTATGAACATGGGGACTCAACCTACATTTGGCGCTAAGCCCATAAGGCTGCAAGCGCAACTACGTGTTCAGTAAATTCCGAACATATTTCCATGGGTTCTATTGTGAACTGGATTCGGATTTTTCCTTCGTGCATCGGGTAGCTTCCTATTGAAGAACCTCAAGCTACACCCGTCGACCCGCTTTTACCACTGTGGTGACGATTAGACGCAATGGGCATTGTCCTTTTGCTCCATGCGTTTTCTACTCCTCTTTCTTCCCTTTCAGCTGCTAGCGCAGTTCGACCTCTGTCCATGGACGCCTTGGGTGGTCGAAGGCCCACAATATGAAGCCTATCTCGAACACAGCGGATTTGGCGCAGGGTGGAATGCTGCAGGCTTGCGTTGGCACTCCTACGGATTGAGTGCACACATTTCGGCGAGCCCTAGAGGTCAGCCCTCCATGGCGGCCCTCGGACGAATGGCATTAACCCCCAAGTCACAGCTACATGTTGGCTGGGGATTAGAACAGAAAAAACCGCATCTCTACGGACAATGGAATACAACGCTAACCGACCACCAAGAAGTACAACTGCAGCTCAGGTTTGCTCAGAATCATACAGGATGGGCATGTACCTACTCCGAACTTTTGGAATCCGGTTGGCACATTGGGGCCACTGCGCTCTATGCTCCGTCCACAGGCATTCACTATGTACTCCAAATTCGACCCCCGGGTATGCAAGACCGAGGCCGGCTATTTGTAAGTACATCCGGAGATTGGCGCGTGGAATGGCGCACCCCCCACGTCACCGTTTCTTTTGGAACCTCGTCTTGGCCTTGGCTACGATCCAGCCTACTATGGGGCAAAGAGATAGCTTGGTCGAAGGAGCGGTAGATGCCTACTTACGTTGGCATCCTCAAGCCAGCTTTGAAGACCGAGATTCCATTCAGCAGCTTCTCCAAGACTGGCAGATAGAAAGGACGTATTTCGCGCTTTGGCCCCGTTCGGATTATGACCTCATCCCCTTTCTTTCTCCAACGAGTGCATTCAACCTAAGCCGGTATGTCAGCGAAACCGGAACTATACTCGATGTGAAGGAATGGCGGGCCACCGGACTTAGCCAGGCAGAGCAAGCATGGATGAAGACTTTCTTTCAAACAGGCTATCCTAGACGCCATGTGCAAAAACCAAATAGACCCGCCCAAATTGGACTACAACGAACCTCTTCCGGATGGCATCCCCAAGGGCGGTACCACGGATTGATCCTTGGGCCCGTATGGCGACTAGGGGGCCTGCGGCTCCAATTCCAGCATCCAACTGCTCCTGGCTGGAGTCTTCATGGGGTCCGTCACGCTTGGGGCATTCAGCCCTTTTATGGGGAGTACTATAGCTACCAACTCCATCCATCGGTTCGACTTTCCGCCATCCATGTGCAAAACCGATGGGCCATGGATATCGGTGTGCTACAGCGAGGTTGGGCTTGTCGCGTATTCGCCTACCCTGGAGGATGGGCTAGCACGTGCAGTTTCCAGACGAAGGATGGTGTGCACCTATTGATGATTCGAAGGACGGAAACCTTTTCATGGCCCAGCGCGTGGTCCTTATGGGCTACTTCGCCCACCCTTTTGGTTCGCTTACCGTATCGACGCGGCTTCCTTCAACTCAGCGCTCAAGAACGCAGGAGTCAGATTCGTTTCCAGACGCGAGAGGGAGATATGGCACTTGGTGTGGTAAACGGCCAGAATTGCGTAGAGGCGAGATACCGCCTTTTTTCAGATGTGACCGTAGAAGCTCGATTTGGATCAGCGCAAGGACAGCATGCGTGGGCCATCCATGCGCAACACCCATGGGGACGGTGCCGGCTGGAAGGATCGCTCGGGACCATGGGAGAGGACGCCTTGGGCCTGTTTTCTCGGCTGCGGATGGGGCAATCCGGAGCGTATGCCCGACTTGCTATGCACATCCAAACGGCCCGGCATAAAGGATGGTTCCGATGCACCCTCCGGCCAAATGGCACGCAGATTTATGGCTCGTACGTTCTCCAATTAGACCAGAAATGCGGGTAACTTTTCGCCACGCACGCTTCGGAGGCCAAGGCAATAGGCTGTTCCAGTCCCACTAGGGCCCAAAAGAAAGCCATTCGGTGATCGTCCTGAGCGTCCACTGACAAGGGGGTCTCCTGAGCGCTCCACCCTTTGGCATCAAAGGCGATAGAAGCAGGTCCACTGTCAGAAACTTGGACTCCCAGCTGCCCTAGGGCCTCCTTTAGGGCATCAAGTCGAGGTATTTCTTTTCCGTTCAGGGTTTCTAAACCGGTCAATTTAACTTCACGACGCATTAATAGCCCTCCTGCTACAATAGGCTGTGTGAGGTCAGGGGTGTCTTTCAAATCCAGCTCCAACGCTTGCGTGGGCCGACTGGGCAATCCACGGATGACCAATCCCTCTGCTTCATAGGAGGCACTGAATCCAAGATTCAGTCCCCAGCGCGACCAGGCCGAATCGCCTTGAATGGACCTCCGACCCAAACCCTGGAGACGAACGGACTCCCCCATGCACGAAGCCCGAAGTGCCCAAACAATACCTGCGCTCCAATCCGCTTCAACGGGCCAGTCGGGGTTGGCACGTACGGATTCCGTCATGGCGATGTACGGCGCACTTACTTTTTCGCCGTTTAGTTCGAGCTTCAGTTTCTTCTTCATCAAGGGCTCAGCCAGCATCAAAGCAGAAACAAACTGCGAGCTAATAGATGCATCCACCGCTACTTTACCCCCTGTGAGTTCCACGCCTTCAATGTCCCAAGAACCGTCTTTGCGCTGTTTCAAGCTCGCACCCAAATCTTGCAAGGCCTGAACCAAGGGAGCAATGGGTCGCTCCAATAGCCGCTTGCTTCCCGTCAGATGGGTTTTTACGCCCTTTTGGGCGGCCCAATACGCCATGCCAAAGCGAAAGGCCGTTCCCGCGTGGCCCGCATCGGTGGTTCCGGACAGTACCCGATACATGGCCACCATGTCTTCTGACCAGTCTGGAGTCGGTTCAGGCAAGGGCTTACCCGCAACGGCTAGGGCGGTTAGGGTTCTATTTGCTAAACTTTTGGAGGGGGGGAGCGGTACGCTAAACATACTGTGCAAGAGCCTTTTGCAGAATTTCATCGGACACCGTGGCCAAAACAATGCCTTGACCAGGGCCCTGTGGAAGGGCAAAACGAATTTGGCCCGATTGATTTTTCTTATCCCCGTGAAGATACACATTCAGATTGGAGGGCAATGGAAGCCGCGTTGTCCACCAGCGGTCAATGAGCCTACGGAGGGCTTGGCCGTGTGTAGGATGCAAATGCCCCATTTCTTCCGCTAAGATGGATTCCATCCAAAGTCCGGCCGCCACGCAATCTCCATGAGACGCACCTCCCGCCAATGCGGACTCCAGAGCATGTCCAAGGGTGTGCCCTAGATTGAGTGCCTTTCGGGTATCCGTATGTTCAAAAGGATCTGCCTCAACGACCGCCACTTTGGCCTCAGCCAACGCTGGGAGGTGCGGAAGGAGGTCGGTAAATGTTTGGACCGTTTGGCACGATGCCCAAAGCGAGCCGCCCTGGAGGAAAGCATGCTTGATGCACTCCGCCCAGCCGGCCCTCCATTCCAATTCAGGCAAACTTTCCAGCACGGGAGTCCAAGCAAAAATGCCCGCTGATCGTGCAAAGCTGCCCGCCAAATTTTTATAGCCGCCGACGTCAATAGCCGTCTTTCCCCCAATGCTCGCATCGACCATCCCCAACAATGAGGTAGGGAGCAAAATGTGATCAATGCCGCGCATGTAGGTATCCGCTAAAAACCCACCTAAATCCGTGACAACGCCTCCTCCCATGGAAATCAAAAGGGACTGGCGGTCCATTCCGTTCTCCAGAAGTGCCAACCAGAGCTGCGCGAGCATCTCAGGACATTTGCTATCCTCACCCGGTGGAATTTCCAGCACCGCCGATTCGCCCAAGTGCGCCAATTCAGCTAACACGCGAGGGACTGCTGCCTCGTGGACGTTTTCATCGGTTAAAATGCAGACCTGGGAATAGTCCGAACGGTGCTCTGCCAACCAGTGGTCCAAAGCCTCAAGCGCATCTTCCCCCAAGATCCATGGTCCAAAATAGGTTTCCCGTAGCGGCATTGTTCAAAGGTCGGAAATTTCTTTCAGCCCTGCGCCCGGCGAGAAGCGTGAAGTATCTTTGAGTCCTCCCGCAGCCCCTTGACGATGGACTTCAATTTTCGCGATACCGCTGTTGCCTTTCAATCGCATTCGGACGCTTCCTTGCGCCGAAGCCACTGGCTTTTTAAAACACTTGCATCCCCATCCCTCGTTAAGGCGGGCAAAGCCGTTACGCTCTGGGCACTCGCCTGGCGACTCCCGGTGAAAGGCCTTATTCGCGCCACGGTTTTTCGCCAATTTTGTGGCGGCGAGACGGTCGTCGCGTGCAAACCGGTGGCGCAGCGCCATTGGGAATTAGGCGTAGGAAGCATCCTCGATTATTCCGTGGAAGGACAGACGGATCAGGCGGCCTACGATCAAACCACCGAAATGACGCTTCAAACCTTGGCACTCGCCGCTTCGGAAGATGCCGTGCCTCTTGGCGTCTTTAAAGTCACCGGACTGGCAGATACCGCGGTACTGGAAAAAGTGAGCGCTGGCCTTGCGCTAAACGCGGAAGAGCAATTGGCGTGGGACCGAGCACAAGGACGTGTGGACCGGATTTGCAAATACGCCCATCAGGTAGGGGTACCTGTCATGCTGGACGCAGAAGAAAGTTGGATTCAGAAGGCGATCGACGATCTCGCCTACGCGGCGATGGCCAAATACAACCGTGAAAAGGTCATCGTCTTCAACACCATTCAATGCTACCGCACCGGCCGTTTGGAGCATCTGAAGGGCGCCCTCGCAAAGGCAGAAGCAGATGGCTATGGCGTTGGAATTAAGTTTGTGCGCGGCGCCTACATGGAAAAAGAACGCGAACGCGCGAAAGCCATGGGCTACCCCTCCCCCATCCAGCCTGACAAAGCCAGCACGGACGCGGAATTTGACGCCTGTGTGTCGCACATGATTTTGGCGCTTGGCCGTCCTGAAAATGCCGCCAACTTCGCCCTGATGATTGGCTCACACAACGAGCAAAGTGCGGAAAAAGCGGCGCATCTCCTCACGGCTTCTGGTTGGAAGCCCAGCGAAGCTCCGGTCTGGTTTGCACAGCTCTACGGCATGTCCGATCACATCAGTTTTGTGATGGCTCACCACGGATTTAGAGTGGCCAAGTACCTCCCCTTCGGCCCCATTGACAAGGTGATGCCCTATCTCTTCCGACGAGCTGAAGAGAATACGTCCGTCAAGGGACAAACAGGTCGTGAACTCGGCCTAATACAAGCCGAACTCAAGCGCCGCAAAAGCGTCGCCCGCAATTAGTACCCGTCTAATTTTCTCGGGACCTCAAGGCTGTAACGCCTTCAAGCTAACGAGCACCGCGCTGTCTTGCCGACGCTCCCAAATTCCCTGATACGGCACTCCCTCCCACTCCAATTCAATGGGGTACGCCGAATGCTTTAGCCCCTCTACGCGGGTGGTCACCTGCGCCTTGGAGAAATCAATTTGACCCCGCATGAGGAACGCCTTCAGCATGGCAGAATCGCCCGCACAGGCCTTCTGCCAAGGATCCACCGCCGCGGGACCCACGAAGCGAATCGGTTGGTCGTGCAGGTCGACCAGGACACGGTTGTTCGGCAAATACGTACACTGAAAATCGCGGTCCGCAAAGAAGAAAATGGCCAAGGCAGTGCCCAGGCCCAAGCCCACGGCGTACCACGCCACGCGTTGCCAAATGCTCATAAAAGAAGTTCTAAATCGGTAAAGGGAAGGTCAAAAGGTTCGGCCAGTTCGCGGGTTGTGACCAGGCCGCGGAACATATACACGCCGGGGCGCCAATTGCTTCGGCGCGCCAAGGCTTCCTCCAAACCGCCGTCCTCCGCAAGGGTCTGAAGCAGCGGACTTGTGAGGTTATTCAATGCAAAAGAGGCGGTTCGCGCAACCCGAGAGGCCAGGTTGGGCACACAAAAATGCGTGACGTCGTGCTTGCTGTATACGGGGGCATCCCAGGTCGTTACTTCACTGGTCTCAAAGCAGCCCCCGTGGTCGATGCTCACATCGACGATGACGGAGCGCGCCTTCATTTGAGCCACCATGTCTTCGGTAACTACCACCGGCGTGCGCCCCTTGACGGGACGGAGCGCGCCAATAGCTACATCGCAGCGACTCAAGGCTTTGCTGAGGATTTGGGGCTGCAAGGTGCACGTATAGAGATCTTGACCTACCACTTCGCGGAGGCGTTGAATGCGGGTTAGAGATGAGTCAAACACTTTGACCGTGGCCCCCATGGCATGGGCCAATCGAGCCGCCACAGTGCCTACCGTTCCTGCCCCTAA
>JALQUY010000005.1:20584-29361 GCA_023260615.1 Schleiferiaceae bacterium | reverse complement strand
TGCTACGTATACTAAACAGACAGACATGTCACGTATTGGTAAATCCCCCATCACAATTCCCGCCGGTGTCACTGTCACCGTGGAGAATAACGTGGTTACCGTCAAAGGCTCTAAAGGAACACTTTCGCAAGTTGTTGCTCCTGAGATTGGTGTAACCATCGAGGAGAATGTATTGACGGTTACGCGTCCTTCTGATTCCAAGGCACACCGTGCTGCTCACGGTTTGTACCGTTCATTGATCAACAACATGGTGGTCGGTGTATCAGAGGGCTTCACGAAGCGCTTGGAGCTTGTGGGCGTCGGTTTCCGTGCAACCCACGCGGGTCAGGTTTTGGATCTGTCCCTTGGTTTCTCACACAACGTAATGTTCCAGTTGCCCTCCGAGGTTACCGTGAATACGATCAGTGAGAAAGGTAAAAACCCCGTTATCGAATTGACGTCTCATGACAAGCAATTGGTGGGAATGATCGCTTCTAAAATCCGCGCAATGCGCAAGCCTGAGCCCTACAAAGGAAAAGGTGTACGCTACGTGGGTGAGATCGTTCGCAAGAAAGCTGGTAAATCAGGCGGTAAAAAGTAAGGAAATATGGCAACGAAAAATATTACTCGTAGAGACCGTATCCACTTGCGCATCCGTAAGGTTGTTCAAGGCACTGCAGCTTGCCCTCGTTTGGCAGTTTTCCGCAGCAGCAAGGAGATCTATGCCCAGTTGATCAACGATGAAAACGGAACCACTCTGGCTACCGCTTCATCCTTGGTAAAAAAGGGCGAAGGTTTGACCGGTAACAAGACCGAGAAAGCCGCTCAAGTAGGAAAGAAAATTGCAGAAATCGCTCTGGCAAAGGGTATTGAGACTGTAGCATTTGACCGCGGTGGTTTCTTGTACCACGGACGTGTTAAGGCTTTGGCTGAAGGTGCTCGCGAAGGCGGACTGAAATTCTAATTAGAGATGAAAGAGATTACCGCAAAGAAAGTTAAGCCCAGTGGCTTGGAGTTGGTGGATCGCCTCGTAGGGGTCCAGCGCGTAACCAAAGTGACCAAAGGTGGTCGTGCATTCGGTTTCACCGCCATCGTTGTGGTGGGTGACGAACACGGCATCGGAGGCTACGGCTTGGGCAAGAGCAAGGAAGTTTCTGAAGCTGTTACCAAGGGTATCGAAGACGCGAAGAAGAACTTGTACCGTTTCCCCGTAGTGAAGGGCACGATCCCTCACGAGCAGGAAGGTAAGTTTGGTGGCGCTCGTGTATTCTTGCGTCCTGCCTCTTCAGGTACCGGTGTTATCGCAGGTGGTGCTATGCGTCACGTGTTGGAGAGCGTAGGTGTTCACGACGTTTTGGCAAAGTCAAAAGGTTCTTCAAACCCCCACAACTTGGTAAAGGCTACGTTTATGGCCTTGCACCAGATGCGTGATGCTAAGCAAGTGGCACGTACCCGTGGCATTGAAGTTTCTAAAGTGTTTAACGGCTGATATATCGATCATGGCACGTATTAAGATTACCCAAGTTCGCAGCGTCATCAACCGCCCTCCCAACCAGCGCGCCACCATGGTCGCTTTGGGCTTGCGCAAGATGAATCAAAGTGTTGAACACGAGAATACTCCCGCTATCGCTGGTATGGTTCGCACGGTGAGCCACCTCGTGAATGTTGAAGAAGTTAAATAACGCATAGATATGTCACTTCATAATATCAAGCCCGCAGCGGGTTCTACGTTCACCAAGAAGCGCCTTGGTCGCGGTGAGGGTAGTGGTTCAGCTGGTACCGCAGGTCGCGGTCACAAGGGTGCTAAGTCACGCTCTGGCTACAGCAAGAAGATTGGTTTTGAAGGTGGTCAAATGCCCCTTCAGCGCCGCGTTCCCAAGTTTGGTTTCAAGAACCCAAACCGTGTGGAATTCCGCGCTATCAATTTGGACGTTCTCCAGCTCTTGGCTGAAGAGAAGAAGCTCAATGAAATCAATTTGGAAACCCTCATGCAGAACGGTTTGGCCGGTAAGCATGATTTGGTGAAAGTTTTGGGTCGTGGTACCCTGACGGCTGCCTTGAAGGTTTCTGCACACAAATTCAGTGCCTCTGCTACGGCCGCAATCGAAGCAGCTGGTGGTTCTGTTGAAACTCTGTAAGCGAAGACCATGAATCGTTTCATCCAAACTCTTAAGAACATCTGGGCCATTGGCGAGTTGCGCGAGAAATTGCTCGTGACCGCTGGTTTGCTCTTGGTCTACCGTTTGGGTTCGAATGTGGTCCTTCCTGGTATCGATCCTAGCTCACTTGGTCAGCTCCAGAACCAAGCCTCTGAAGGTTTGGTGGGTTTGATCAACGCCTTCTCAGGCGGTGCATTCGCCAATGCTTCGGTTTTGGCTTTGGGTATCATGCCGTACATCTCCGCGTCTATTGTCATCCAATTGGCTGGCTTGGCGGTTCCTAGCATTCAAAAGATGCAGAAGGAAGGAGAATCAGGACGTCGCAAACTGAACCAAATTACACGCTACTTGACGATCTTGATCGTTGCAGCACAGGCTCCCGGTTACATCACCAACCTGCTCATGCAAGGGGTGACCGTAACTCTGCCAATGGGAACTTTCTGGTTCGCTGCTTGGACGGTGATCATTGCAGGAACCATCTTCGCTATGTGGCTCGGAGAGCGCATCACGGAGAAAGGTATCGGCAATGGTATCTCCTTGTTGATCATGATCGGTATTGTGGCTACACTGCCCCAGGCCTTCTTCCAAGAATTGGTAACGCAATTGAGCCCTGCTGGCGGTGGCTGGATTAAGTTCCTTTTGGAAATGGTCGCTATTTACTTGGTATTCTTGTTCGCTATTGCGATTACCCAAGCGGTGCGCCAAATCCCCCTAGAATACGCTAAGCGTGTGGCAGGTGGTAGCAACAAGACGATCGGTCGTAGCTACTTGCCCATCCGCGTAAATGCTTCAGGTGTTATGCCTATCATCTTTGCCCAGGCATTGATGTTCATTCCCTTGACCGTTGTGCAGTACACAGGCCTCCAGGGCGCTGGTGCTACATGGATGGTGGATGTGTTTGGCAACATTCAGGGCTTCTGGTACAACTTTGTGTTTGCTGTTTTGATTTTGGTCTTCACGTACTTCTATACGGCGATTCAAATCAATACCACCCAAATCGCCGATGACCTCAAGCGCAACGGCGGCTTCATTCCCGGCATTAAGCCTGGTGAGGCTACGGGCAACTACATTGACGATGTTTTGGCGAAGATTACGCTCCCTGGAGCAATTCTGTTAGCCCTGATTGCAATTCTTCCTTCGCTGGCAATGACGGCGGGTATGAACATGCAGTGGGCGCAGTTCTACGGCGGAACGTCCCTGCTCATTATCGTGGGTGTTGTTTTGGACACCTTGATGCAGGTAGAAAGCTATTTGTTGAACAGCCACTACGACGGTCTCATGGACGGCGGTCGTTTGTCTGGCCGAACTAATGCCTTCTAACATGGCCAAACAAGGAGGAATCACCCAAGATGGTACCATCACCGAGAACCTGTCTAACGCGATGTTTCGTGTAGAGTTGGAAAACGGCCACGTGGTTACCGCTCACATTTCAGGGAAGATGCGCATGCACTACATCAAGCTTCTGCCTGGAGATCGTGTAAAGCTGGAGCTGAGTCCTTACGATTTGTCCAAGGCACGTATTACCTACCGTTATTAAAAGATTTGTTTAGAAACACACCATGAAAGTTCGAGCATCACTTAAAAAGCGTAGCGCTGATTGCAAGATTGTCCGTCGTAAGGGCCGCTTGTACATCATCAACAAGAAGAATCCCAAGTTGAAGCAACGACAAGGTTAAACCCATTTAGAAAAAAGAAATGGCGAGAATTGCTGGCATAGACCTCCCGAAAAACAAGCGTGGAGAAATTGGTCTGACCTATATCTACGGAATTGGTCGTTCCCGTTCGCGTGAAATCCTCACGGCGGCTGGAGTTGATTTTAACATCAAAGTTCAAGATTGGACGGATGATCAACTGCAGGAAATCCGTAACTGGATCACCGACAATGTA
Organism: Schleiferiaceae bacterium; assembly: GCA_023260615.1. Taxonomy (GTDB): domain Bacteria; phylum Bacteroidota; class Bacteroidia; order Flavobacteriales; family Schleiferiaceae; genus TMED14. The sequence goes on along the minus strand of JALQUY010000005.1, from coordinate 25,336 downwards.
AAAGTGGAAGGTGAACTCCGTTCCGAAACACAAATGAACATCAAGCGATTGATGGACATTGGATGCCAACGTGGTATCCGTCACCGTCTGGGTCTGCCCCTCCGTGGTCAGCGCACCAAGAACAACTCGCGTACTCGTAAGGGTAAGCGTAAGACGGTTGCAAACAAGAAGAAGGCAACGAAATAATCCATAACTGATGGCTAAGTCTACCAAGTCTACCAAGACGACGAAAAAGCGCAAGGTTAAAGTTGAAGCCGTGGGGGAAGCTCACGTAACTTCTACCTTCAACAACATCATCATCGCTTTGACCAACACGCAAGGTCAAGTAATCTCCTGGTCTTCTGCCGGTAAAATGGGCTTCCGTGGTTCTAAAAAGAACACGCCCTACGCTGCTCAGATGGCTGCTGAAAATGCTGCTGGAGTTGCTGTTGAAGCCGGTCTGCGCAAGGTGAAGGTCTATGTGAAAGGACCCGGTAATGGTCGTGAAAGCGCCATCCGCAGTTTGAACAACAGCGGTATTGAAGTGACGGAAATCGTGGATATCACGCCCATCCCTCACAATGGTTGCCGTCCCCCTAAGCGCCGTCGCGTATAATTTTTAACTGAGAGAAAGAAATGGCACGTTATAGAGGTCCCCTTACTAAGATTGCCCGCCGATTTGGTGAACCCATTTTTGGTCCTGATCGCGCGTTGGAGAAGCGTAACTACCCTCCTGGGCAGCACGGCTTTCAGCGCAAGCGCGGCAAGAAGTCCGAATATTCTATTCAGTTGGCTGAAAAGCAAAAGGCTAAGTATACCTACGGCATTTTGGAGCGTCAGTTCCGCATCTTGTTTGACCGCGCTTCTCGCTCTAAGGGCGTCACCGGTGAGGTGTTGCTCCAGTTGTGCGAAAGCCGCTTGGACAACGTAGTGTATCGTTTGGGCGTTGCTCCCACGCGTCGCGCTGCTCGTCAATTGGTGGGTCACCGCCACATCACTGTGAACGGCGATGTTTGTAACATCCCTTCTATGCAAGTGAAGCCTGGTGACGTTATCTCCGTTCGCGAGAAGTCTAAGACCCTTGAGGTGATCACCGCCTCCTTGACCGGTTCATCTACCAACCAATACGGATGGGTGACCTGGAACGACGCCACGATGTCAGGTACGTTTGATAGCGTTCCTTCACGTGACATGATCCCCGAGAACATTAAGGAGCAACTCATTGTCGAACTCTACTCGAAATAAGCCATGGCTATTCTTCAATTCCAAAAGCCTGAGAAGGTTATTGTCAACGCAACAACTGATACACACGGACAGTTTGAATTCCGTCCGTTGGAGCCAGGATATGGCTTGACTGTAGGAAATGCCTTGCGCCGTGTTCTTTTGAACTCTTTGGAGGGCTTTGCCTTCACATCGGTCCGCATCTCAGGTGTGGATCATGAGTTCTCTACTATCAAAGGTGTTGTAGAAGACGTTACCGAAATTGTCTTGAACCTCAAGCAAGTTCGTCTGAAGCGTCAGATCGACTCAGCCGATGCGGAAGTGGTAAAAGTGAGCTTCACTGGCAAGGATCAATTGACTGCTGGTGATTTAGGTTCCTTCATGGCCAACTTCCAAGTCTTGAACCCCGATATGGTTTTGTGCCACCTCGATGCTTCTGTAAAGCTCGAATTGGAATTGACCATTGAAAAGGGCCGTGGCTACGTTCCCGCTGAGGAGAACAAAAAGGCAGATGCTGCTCTAGGCACCATTGCCTTGGATGCGATCTACACCCCGATCAAGAATGTGAACTACAGCATCGAGAATTTCCGTGTTGAGCAAAAGACCGACTTCGAAAAGTTGATCTTGGAAATCCATACGGATGGCAGTGTCGTTCCTCAGGACGCATTGACGGATGCCGCTCAAATCCTGATCCAGCACTTCTTGCTGTTCACGGACGAGCGCATGATCCCAGATGCTGAGCCTGTTCAAGAAGTAGAGAGCTACGACGAAGAAGTTCTTGAAATGCGCAAGCTTTTGCTCAAGCCATTGACGGAATTGGAGCTTAGCGTACGTGCTTTGAACTGCTTGAAAGCAGCTGAAGTAGAAACGGTAGCCGACTTGGTTTCCTACACGAAAGCGGATTTGATGAAGTTCCGCAACTTCGGTAAGAAGTCTTTGACGGAGTTGGAAGATTTGGTTGCTCACCTGGGCCTTTCTTTCGGCATGGATACCACCAAATACAAACTGGATAAGGAATAATTTGCAATGAGACACGGCAAAAAATTTAATCACCTGGGCCGCACGGCTTCGCACCGCAAAGCGATGTTGAGCAACATGGCTGCCTCTTTGATTACCCATAAGCGCATCAACACGACAGTTGCTAAAGCAAAAGAATTGAAGAAGTACGTCGAGCCTTTGGTGACGCGTTCTAAAGTAGACAGCACGCACAACCGTCGTATGGTATTCAGCTACCTCCAAAACAAGGAGGCTGTTACTGAACTCTTCCGCGAAGTAGCTGTGAAGGTGGGCGATCGTCCCGGTGGCTACACCCGTATCATCAAGACGGGCAACCGTTTGGGTGACAATGCGGAGATGTGCATGATCGAGTTGGTAGATTTCAACGATATCTACGGCAACGAGAAGAAGGAAGCTAAGAAGTCCACGCGCCGCAGCAAAAAGGCTGCTGTAGCCACGGAAGCTCCCGCTGCTGCTCCTGCGGCAGTAGTAGCTGAGGAGGCTGCAGAAAGTGCAGACGCAGCTCCTGCTGAAACCAACGAAAACGAGGCAGAATAAACAAGGAAACGCGTGAATTCTCTTCTAACTTGCAAAGGATAAGGGTTCGCTCTTATCCTTTTTTTATGTCTTAATCTAAATACCTGTATATGAGCACGAAAGCATTTGTACTCCTCCAAGATGGCACCCTTTTTTACGGTCGTTCGACGGGCCTTGATGGCACCGCAACGGGAGAGATTTGCTTTAATACAGGCATGACAGGCTACCAAGAGATCTTCACGGATCCTAGTTACCGGGGCCAATTGATGGTCACGGCTACCGCGCATATCGGCAATTATGGGGTAACGGACGAAGAATCGGAGAACCCAAAGGTGCAGATCGCAGGCTTAATTGTGCGCAATTTCTCGGCCATTCAGACCCGTCCACGTGCCAATGGCAAAACCCTAGCAGATTTCTTCCGTGAACAAAAGATTGTGGCCATCGCAGATGTGGATACCCGGGCCTTGGTTCGTCACATCCGGGATCATGGGGCTCAAAATGCCATTATCAGCACGGAATTCGATCGTCTAGAGGAATTGAAGGCTGAATTGGGAGCGACGCCTTCCATGGAAGGCTTAGAACTGTGTTCTGTGGTCAGCACCGAGTCGCCTTACACTTTTGGCGCCGACGATGCTCCCTTGCATGTTGCCGCATTGGATTTGGGCATCAAGAAGAATATTCTTCGCTGCTTAGCCAATGCAGGTTGCAAAGTGACGGTATACCCCTACAATACACCGTTTGAGACCTTGGAGGCTTCCGGAGCCGATGGCTATTTCTTGTCGAATGGCCCTGGGGATCCCGCTGCCTCGCCCGCTGTCATTGAGGTTGCCAAGGCCATGATTGACTCGGGCAAGCCGACGTTCGGAATTTGCCTAGGGCACCAGATGATTGCATTGGCATCCGGCATGAAAACCTACAAGATGTACAACGGTCATCGCGGAATCAATCATCCGGTGAAAAATTTGAAAACTGGAAAGGGTGAAATCACCTCCCAAAACCATGGCTTTGCCGTAGCCATGGAGGATGTTGAAAAGCATCCTTCCGTGGAGTTGACACACGTGCATTTAAATGATGGCACTGTTGCGGGTATACGCCGGACGGACGCCCCTGTATTCAGTGTGCAGTACCACCCTGAGGCATCACCCGGCCCTCACGACTCACGTTATTTATTCGACGACTTCGTCGCCCTTATGAACGCTTAATTCTAAAAGAAACCATGCCCATTATCACCTCCATTCATGCGCGTCAGATTTTGGATTCGCGCGGAAATCCTACCGTAGAAGCTGAAGTATACTGTGAAGACGGCTCTTTTGGCCGGGCCGCCGTTCCTTCGGGCGCCTCAACCGGCGCACACGAAGCCGTGGAGTTACGCGACGGAGATCCCAATGTGTATCTCGGCAAGGGTGTACTCAACGCCGTCGATAATGTGAACACGACCCTAGCAGAGGCAGTTGTAGGTCTAGAAGTAACGGATCAAGCTGAGGTGGATGCCGCCATGCTTGAGGCGGATGGCACCCCCAATAAAGCCAACCTGGGTGCGAATGCGATTTTGGCGGTCAGTTTGGCAACAGCTCGCGCTGCAGCTCAGGCTACCAACTTGCCTGTATTCCAATATGTGGGTGGGGTAACAGCGCGTACGCTTCCCGTTCCCATGATGAACATCTTGAACGGTGGGGAGCATGCGGACAATTCCATCGACTTCCAGGAATTCATGGTCATGCCTGTTGGAGCATCTAGCTTCAGCGAGTCGCTCCGAATGGGTACCGAGATCTTCCACCACCTCAAGTCTGTGTTGAAGAGCAAAGGCTATAGCACCAACGTAGGAGATGAGGGAGGTTTTGCCCCCAACATTCAAAGCAACGAGGAAGCCATTGAAATTGTACTCAAGTCCATCGAAAAGGCAGGCTACAAGCCCGGTGAAGAAGTCTTCATCGCCATGGATGCGGCCATGACCGAATTGTACGACGAGAAAACCGGTTTGTACACTTTCCACAAGAGTTCCGGCAAGCAAATGACTAC
>JALQUY010000005.1:18475-20169 GCA_023260615.1 Schleiferiaceae bacterium | reverse complement strand
TTGCTCCGCATCGAAGAGATGTTGGGCGACACGGCTGTTTTCAACGGCAAGAATTTCAAATAAACACCCCCTGATGGACCGTATCAAAGAGCATTTTGCTTCCAAAATCCCAACCGCTCAAGCCGATGTGAAAGCCTTTTTGGCCGAACATGGGGAAAAGACGATTGGGGAAATTAAAGTCAGCCAGATCTACCAGGGCATGCGTGGTATGCTGGCGTTGATTTGCGAAACGAGTAAGTTGGATCCAGAGGAGGGCATTCGCTTCCGGGGCTACAGCATTCCTGAATTGCAGAAGCTTCTTCCTGCGTACCCCGGCGCTTCTGAGCCGCTTCCCGAAGGCTTGTTCTACCTCATTTTGATGAATGAACTTCCTACGGATGATGACGTTCGTCGCGTGAGCAACAACTGGGCACGTCGTGCCATCGTGCCACCGCACGTGTTCAAGGCTATCGATGCCTTGCCGAGTCATACGCACCCCATGACGCAGTTTGTGGTGGGCATTATGGCTTTGCGCACGGAAAGTGAGTTTGCCAAGGCCTACGCGTCAGGCGTGCACAAGTCGGAGTACTGGGAAACCACGTATGAGGATGCGATGAATCTGATTGCGCGCTTGCCTCGTGTGGCGGCGTACATCTACCGCCGTGCCTACAAGAATGGCGAGCACATTGAGCCCGATACCCGATTAGATTGGGCGGGCAACTTTGCACACATGCTAGGTTACGACAACGAGGAGTTCCGCGAATTGATGCGCTTGTACATGACCATACACTCGGACCATGAGGGAGGCAATGTGTCGGCGCATACGGTGCACTTGGTGGGATCTGCTTTGTCGGATGCCTACCAGAGCTTTGCAGCTGGCATGAACGGACTCGCAGGACCTTTGCACGGCCTAGCCAACCAAGAGGTGATCAAGTGGACGCTGGAAATGATGGAGTCCATTGGGAGCGAACAGCCTACCAAAGAGCAGATCACCCAGTACTGCCACGACACGTTGAGTGGCGGAAAGGTGATTCCTGGATTTGGACACGCGGTGTTGCGCAAGACGGATCCCCGCTATGAAGCGCAGCGTGAATTTGCCTTGAAGCACATGCCGGAAGATCCTTTGTTCCAAGTCATCAGCACGATTTACGAAGTTGTGCCTGGTATTTTGGAGGCTACAGGCAAAGTGAAGAACCCTTGGCCAAACGTGGATGCCCATTCCGGTCAGTTGCTCATGCACTACGGCTTAGTAGAGTATGATTTCTACACCGTTTTGTTTGGTGTTTCACGCGCTATTGGCACCTTGACAAACCTCATTTGGGACCGTGCCTTGGCGATGCCTTTGGAGCGTCCAGGATCTACCACTACAGAATTGCTGAAGAAGCGTTTTGAGAATGCGTAATTTTCCTGTGTAAATCAGGATTTTACCTTATTTTTGCAGTCCTTTTTGGAAAGCGTTTTTGCAGGCGCCCAAAAGGACTGCTTTTTTTTGACTCCTTCTGGTGGGCGCTGAAGCCTGCAAGACCATCAGAATACAAGTACTTAAGCGCATGGCCAAATCGACCAAGCCTGAAGTTCAAGCTGAAGAGCTTGAAACCCCAGAAACCTCAGTGGAAGTCACGGAAACTGTAGAAGCATCTACGGAAGAAGTTGCTGTTGAGGAAGCTCCCGTTGCGGAGAAGAAAGCCCCTAAGAAAGCTGCCGTAAAGGAAGTT
>JALQUY010000005.1:0-18253 GCA_023260615.1 Schleiferiaceae bacterium | reverse complement strand
GATATCGGTTCTAAGTCTGAAGGCGTTGTTTCATTGAACGAATTCCGCTACAACCCTGACCTGAAGGCAGGCGATACCGTTGAGGTATTGGTAGACAAGCAAGAAGATAAGTTGGGCCAGTTGGTGCTTTCGCACCGCAAAGCACGCTCCATCAAAGCATGGGACCGTGTGAACGAGGCCTTCGACGCAGAAGAAATCGTACAAGGTTACGTGAAGTGCCGCACGAAGGGTGGTATGATCGTAGACGTTTTCGGTTTGGAAGCCTTCTTGCCCGGATCACAAATTGACGTGAAGCCCATCCGTGACTACGATATCTACGTAGACAAGACGATGGAATTCAAGATTGTTAAAATCAACCACGAGTTCAAGAACGTTGTTGTTTCTCACAAGGCGCTTATCGAAGCGGATTTGGAAGAACAAAAGCGCAAGATCATTGGCCAATTGGAAAAAGGCCAAGTTTTGGAAGGCGTGGTCAAGAACATCACCAGCTACGGTGTCTTCATCGACTTGGGTGGCGTCGACGGTTTGGTGCACATCACCGACTTGTCATGGAGCCGCATCAACCATCCTTCTGAAGTGGTTGAGCTCGATCAGAAGATCAACGTGGTTATCCTTGACTTCGATGAGGCTAAGACCCGCATCCAGTTGGGCTTGAAGCAATTGTTCCCTCACCCATGGGATGCGTTGGATGCCAACTTGGCGGCCGGCGACAAGATCAAGGGCAAGGTGGTTGTTTTGGCCGACTACGGTGCATTTGTAGAAGTGGCTCCTGGCGTGGAAGGTTTGATCCACGTTTCCGAGATGAGCTGGGGCTCACACCTCCGTTCTGCCAACGATTTCTTCAAGGCAGGCGACGAAGTGGAAGCCGTTGTATTGAGCGTCGACCGCGAAGAGCGCAAGATGTCTTTGGGCGTGAAGCAAATGACTCCAGACCCCTGGTCAGAAATCACCACCAAGTACCCTGTAGGTTCTACGCACAGTGGTAAGGTGCGCAACTTCACCAACTTCGGCGTGTTCTTGGAGTTGGAAGAGGGCATCGACGGATTGGTACACATCTCTGACCTCTCTTGGACCAAAAAGGTGAAGCACCCTTCTGAGTTTACCTCTGTAGGCGCTGAATTGGACGTTCAAGTATTGGATATCGACGTAGAAAACCGCCGCTTGAGCCTCGGCCACAAGCAGGTTTCTGAGAATCCATGGGACAACTACGAAGTGGTATTTGAAGAAGGCAGCACCCACGAAGGTGAGGTGAAGTCTGCAGCAGACAAAGGCTTCAACGTATGGTTTGCGGACCAAGAGTTGGAGGCTTACTGTCCTGCACGCCACGCTTCAAAAGAAGACGGTTCATCCATCGCTGTAGGCGAGAAGTTGGGCTTTGTCGTGATTGAATTCAACCGCGACAACCGCCGCATCCTCGTTTCACACACTCAAACCTTCAAGCAAGTAGCCGACAGCAATGAAGGCGGCAAGAAGGGCAAGGGTGGCAACAAAGGCGGTTCGTCTTCTGTGAGCGCTGTGAACAATGCCGTTGAAAAGACCACCTTGGGTGATCTGGACAGCTTGGCTCGTTTGAAAGAAGAAATGGAGAACAACGAGTAATCCATTCCCTTTATATCCTGAAAGGGCTGCCCGCAAGGGTGGCCCTTTTTTTATCTTCATACCATGATATCGGTTAAACATTTGGCTCAGGCACTCGAGGACTGGGCCCCGTTGGCCTTCCAGGCGGACTACGACAATTCTGGGCTCTTAGTGGGGGACCCTTCGCAGGCCGTCACGGGCGTGCTTGTGGCCTTGGACGTCACGGAGGAGGTCATCCTCGAGGCGGTGGAGAAGGGCTGCAATGTGGTTCTCACCCACCATCCCATTATTTTCAAAGGGCTCAAGCGCCTGACGGGCCGAACAGAGGTCGAACGCTGCGTCATGCTCGCCTTGCGCCACCACGTAGCCTTGTACGCCGCCCATACCAATTTAGACAGCATAGAAGGAGGCGTGAGCCATGCGCTAGCGGAGCGTCTTGGGGTATCTGGACTCCAAATCTTGGAACCGCGCAATTCGAGCTTATTTGAACTCACGGTCTTCACCCCGGAAGCGCAAGCGGCCGAAGTGGCCGAAGGGCTCTTCGCCGCGGGGGCGGGCAAAATTGGAGCCTACGACGAATGCCATTTCTCTGTTGCCGGAACAGGTACGTTTCGCCCCTTGGAGGGCGCCCAGCCGCACACCGGCAAGGTGGGGGAACGCAGCGCCGTACATGAACTACGACAGAGCTTCCTAGTGCCTGCAGAGGCGCGCTCAGCGGTACAAGCGGCCTTGGAGGCCTGCCATCCCTACGAGGTGGTGGCGCATAGCTGGGTGGCCGTGGAGAATACCCGAACCGATGTAGGCTATGGCGTGGTCGGTGAACTCGCCCAGCCCATGGCCTGGAACGATTTTGTTCAGCATGTCAAGACGACGCTAGGGCTGACGGCCCTGCGGCACAGCCCCGTTTGCCGGGACCAGGTTCAACGGGTGGCTCTCTGTGGTGGCGCGGGAGTGGATTTGCTGCCCTTGGCTATCGCCCAAAAAGCCGATGTGTACCTCACCGCCGACATTACCTACCACCGCTATTTTGAGGCCAAAAATGCCTTGGTGATGATGGATGTGGGACATTGGGAAAGTGAGCAGTTCACGATTGAACTTTTAGCCGATTACATTCGGCGGAAATTCCCTAATTTTGCCGTCCTTACGACAACGTCGGTTACCAACCCCATGATCACAATTTGATATGGCAAAAAAGACCACTCAAGCGGCTACGGCCACGGTAGAAGATAAACTACGCGCTTTGTACAACTTGCAAATCGTGGATCGTCGTATTGACGAGATCCGCAACTTGCGCGGTGAATTGCCTTTGGAGGTGCAGGACCTGGAAGATGAAATTGCAGGTTTGGAGACCCGTTTGGCTCGTATTGAAGAAGAAGTAAACTCGGCAAAAACGGAGATCAAAGGCCACAAGCAATTGATCAAAGGCTGCCAGGAGAAAATCAGCAAATACGAAGAGCAGCAAAAGAACGTGCGCAACAACCGCGAGTTTGATGCGATTGCGAAAGAAATTGAATACCAAGAATTGGAAATCCAATTGGCGGAAAAGCACATCCGTGAATTTGAAGCTACGGTAGAGAACCGCGGTGCCGTTTTGACGGGTGTTCAGGAAAAATTGACAGAGCGCAAAGGCCACTTGGAATTCAAGAAGGGCGAATTGGACTCTATCATCAAAGAAACCGAGAAGGAAGAAGCTGTTTTGATTGAGCGCTCTGCCGCTTTGTCGGAAAACCTAGGCGACAATCGTTTGCTTTCCGCCTACAACCGTATCCGCGGCAAGGTGAACAATGGTTTGGCTATTGTGAGCATTGAGCGCGGTGCCGCTTCAGGTTCTTACTTTACCATTCCTCCCCAACGCCAGATGGAAATTGCCCAGCGCAAGAAGATCATGGTAGACGAGCACTCCGGCCGTATCCTCGTGGATCCCGCCTTGGCTCGTGAAGAGGAAGAGAAGATGGCTGCTGAATTGGCCGCTTTGGCGTAAGCTACTTTCCTTGAAAATCGAAAGCCGCCTCGAAAGGGCGGCTTTTTTTATGCGCTGCTGATGATGCGCTGCGGATCGGGTTCAGAAGGGACAGTGGGGTTGTCGTGGAACCCCGGTCATGAATGCGCAAGCAGCCTTACAGGCCCTTGCGGCAGACGTAGAGGGGCTCGTCGGAGGGCAAACGGTAGCGCTCTACCTCCGCTTGCGGTAGGGTTTTGTAGAGCTCCACTTTTTCGACCGTGAATCCGGCCGCCGCCAGGCGATCCGGGTAGTCTTCGCCGTAGAGGCGTACGTGATCGTATTGGAGGAAGCGACGTTCGCGTTCGGCCGGGTCCGTAATACTGGGGTCCTCATCGGTGACTTGGATGCCAGGAACCCAGGGCACTTGGAAGATGCCCCATCCGCCGGGCTTCATGACGCGGTAGAGTTCACGCAGGCATTGCGCGTCGTCGGTCACATGCTCCAGCACGTGGTTGCAGAAGATGACGTCAAAGCGGTTGTCCTCCAAGGGGATTTGGTGCAAATCAAAGTGCATATCGGCCAAAGGAGACTCGATGTCAGCGGTCAAGACCTGGAGATTGGGTTGCGCCTTGAAGCGTTGGTGAAAACACTGTTCCGGAGCAATGTGCAGCACGGAGAGGGGCGCGGTGAAGAATTCGGTGTACCGTTGCAGGTAGAGGTAGAGGAGGCGGTGGCGCTCCAGAGAGTTGGTACCTGGACTCAAGGCATTTTCGCGCAGGCGGCCGCCGTAGCCATAGGGGAGGAATTTGCGGTAGCTCCGGCCGTCAATGGGGTCGGTGAATCGAGAGCCCGCATAAAGCACGGGTCCGAGGACCCGAACGAGGGCGCTCATTCGGATCAGCCAAGGGCGGGGAATGTATTTGAGGGCCCAGCGAATCATGCGAAGACAGGATCGTTCTTGGGCAGGCCCAAGGCTTCATAGATGTAGTCAAAGGTGCTCAAGACCACCGGACGGCCGTCGACCAAGGCCACGTCGTGCTCAAAGTGGGCAGAAGGCTTTTTGTCGCCTGTGATGATGGACCAGCCGTCGTTGAGTTGACGCACGCGGTGAGTTCCCAGGTTGATCATGGGTTCAATGGCGAGGACCATGCCGTCTTGCAGGAGCTTGCCGCTGCCGCGCTTGCCGTAGTTCGGTACTTGGGGGTCTTCGTGCAGCTTTTTACCTAGGCCATGCCCTACGAGCTCGCGAACGACGCCATAGCCGTGGCTTTCACAGTGGCGTTGGATGGCGTAGCCGATGTCTCCGACGCGGTTGCCGCGTTTCATGGCTTCAATGCCGATGTAGAGCGAAGCTTTGGTGACCTCCAGGAGTTGCTTCGTTTCAGGAGCCACTTCGCCCACCTCAAACGTATACGCGTGGTCGCCGTAGTATTCGTCGTAGAGCACACCGCAGTCGATGGAGATAATGTCCCCGTCCTCCAAGGGGCGGTCGTTGGGGATGCCGTGGACGACTTGCTCGTTGATCGAGGTGCACAGGCTATTCGGGAAGCCGTACATGCCTAAAAATCCCGGGACGCCACCCATGTCGCGGATAAAGGCTTCAGCGAGCTGGTCCAAGCGCAAAGGGGTCACCCCCGGCTTGACCTCCGATGCGAGCATGCCCAGGGTCTTGGAGACCATTTGGGCGCTGACCCGCATGCGCTCGATTTCTTCCGCGTTCTTGAGTACAATCATCCGAGTAAGCTTTTGCCCGTCATGGCTTCAGGTTGTTCCACGCCCATCCAGGCCAAAATCGTAGGAGCCACATCGCCCAGTACCCCGTCGGCCAACGTAGCCGCTTGGTGGCCTTCAGGGCTCACTAAGTGGAAAGGTACAGGTTGCGTGGTGTGTGCCGTATGCGGGCTTCCGTCTGCATTCTTCATGCAGTCGGCGTTGCCGTGGTCGGCGAGGATGAAAAAGCTGTAGCCGTGCTCCAAGCCCTTTTCGACGATGGCACGGGTGCACTGGTCCACGGTTTCCACGGCGATGATGGCGGCTTCCATGCTGCCGGTGTGTCCCACCATGTCGGGGTTGGCAAAGTTGAGGCAGATAAAATCGGCGGATTCGGCTTCCAATTCGGGCAGGATAGCGTCCCGAATGTCAAACGCCGACATCTCCGGCTGCAAATCGTACGTGGCCACCTTGGGGGAGGGGCAGAGGAGGCGCTTTTCGCCCTCGTAGGGCTCCTCGCGGCCGCCGCTGAAGAAGAAGGTCACGTGAGGGTATTTCTCCGTTTCTGCAATGCGGATTTGGCGCTTGCCCGCGCGTTCCAACACTTCGCCCATGGTATCGCTCAAGTTGTCCTTCTCAAAGATGACTTGGATGTTCTTGAACGTCTTATCGTAGTTGGTCAGCGTGTAGTAGTGCGTGCTTAAAGGGGCCATGCCATGCTCGGGGAAAGCCTCTTGGCTGAGCACTTGGGTCAATTCGCGGCCGCGGTCCGTTCGGTAGTTGAAGAAAAGGATGACATCGCCGTTTTCAATGCGGTCGTCTGTGAGAATGACGGGTTCCAAGAACTCATCCGTAACGCCTGCCGCGTAGGAGGCTTTTACGGCCTCAGCGGCTGTACCTGTCCACGTCTGGCCCGTTCCGTGTACCAAGGCATCGTAGGCTTTTTTCACGCGTTCCCAGCGCTTGTCGCGGTCCATGGCAAAGTAGCGTCCCGTGATGCTGCCAATTCGGCCTGTGGTTTGAGCCATGTGCGCCTCCACATCCGCTAGGAAGCCTGCTCCGCTTTGAGGATCGCAGTCGCGCCCGTCCGTAAAGGCGTGCAGAACCACGTTGTCCAGTCCGGCCTCGTGAAAGAGGCTGAGCAAGCCCTTGAGGTGGGCAATGTGGCTGTGAACGCCACCGTCGCTGACGAGGCCCAGCAAATGCAGCTTCTTGCCTTTGGCGGTAGCCAGGAGGTGGTTGAACACCTCGTTTTGAAGCAAGGCGCGTTCTTCCAAGGCGACATCAATCTTGACCAAATCTTGGTAGACAATGCGGCCTGCGCCCAAATTCATGTGGCCCACTTCCGAATTCCCCATTTGGCCATCCGGCAGACCTACTGCGCGGCCAGAAGCTTGCAATTGAGAGGTGGGATAGGCGGACAGGCTGTCCACAAAAGGGGTACGGCCTTGGTCGATGGCGGAAACGGCAGGGTTGGCGGCAATGCCCCATCCATCCAGGATGATCAGCGCTGCTTTACGGTTGGGAGTAGTCACAGCGCAAAGATACTTTTTTTGTGTGGCTTGGTCAGAGGTTTAGGGGGCCAGAAGCCACCTCTACGGGGTCTTTCCCGGCTTGGAACACACGAGCGGTTAGCGTTCCGTGCAAGGCTATGTTCGTGCCGCGCACCTCGAGCCAGGAACCTTCGCGAAGTCCTAGGACAGGTTGAGGGTTGAAGTGGTGAAATTCTCGAATCCGCGTTTCCCGCGTTTCGCCCATGTGCGTGGAGCCTTCTACGGGATCCAGGTAGTGCGGATTGAGGTTAAAGGGTATCCACCCAAAGGCCTCAAATTGCGGCGGATACACAATAGGCATATCGTTGGTGGTGCCCACGGTGCGTCCAGCGACGTTGCTTCCCGCACTCGAACCCATGTAGGGCATGCCGGCTCTGACTGCCGCATCGATGGCGGCAAAGGCGCCAGATTCCAGCAAGGTTTTCAGCAGGACAAAGGTGTTTCCGCCGCCAATAAATACGCCGCGCGCATCGGCTAGTGCTTCTGCCGGAGAGGCATAGGTATGCATGCCGCGCATGGGGATGCCTTCGGCTTCAAAGGCCTGTGTGGCATGGGCGGTGTAGTCGTCCCAGCTCATGCCGCCCGGGCGCGCATAGGGCACAAACAGCACGGGGCCAGAGCCTTCAGCAAAATGCGCGGTCCAAGCGTCCTTGTAGTAGCTCAAATAGGGATGGCCGTGCACGGTGGAGGTGGAGGCCAGCAAGAGGTTCAGGCTCATCGCTTGGACTTTTTGCGCTTCTTGGCTTCGTTGGAGACGGATTTTTCCGCAGCAATGGGATCACGTGTGCGCTCTACTTCATGGTACAGCCCGCTGTAGACCGAATTCACGCCGTCCACCTGCTGGGTCCAGACCATGTGCACGCCCATGGGACCGGCAGAAATGCCGTTGTAGTCGCCAAAGAAGGAGGCAGGCGTAGGGGTAAAGGCCTCGGCCAAGGCGTGGTGTTCCCAGGTTTCGCCCCCGTCCGTACTCACGCTGTGGTAGGCCTGTGTGGTCCAATTCACCGTGTCCTGTTGGCCGTAGGCAATCACGTGGAGGGCGTTGCCTCGAGCGGTATCGACGGTAAACCAGGGCATGAAGTGGTGCACCACGCCTTCGGGGCGGGGCAGAATGTGCTTGCGGGACCAGTAGCGGCCACGGTTGTCCGAGTATTGGTAGGCCACCCAGGTGCTATCGCCGTCCTGTTCGCCAAAAACCAGGTGCAAGCGGCCGCTACGATCGTACATCGAAACGGGCATGCCATTGGCGCGGCCAAAGCCCGGAATTTCATGGGCCCAGCCCCCGCGTTGGGAGGCAAAAGCAACCTCGTGTTCAAACCATGTGGCCGCGCCGTCGTCGTCGGAACGGTTGAACCACAAGGTGTCGTTGACGCTCCAGATGACGGAGACGCCGCCCAGTGGGTCGACCGCCGGAACGGCCCCTTCGGTCGTTTCATCGTCGTCGATGCAATCCCCTTCGTGGGCGGAAATGGTCACGGCAGGCGACCAGGTGACGCCGCGGTCTTCGGATTGGGAATAGCGGATGCGCGAGCGGTATTGGCTTCGGTCCGCTTCGCCGTACTTGTCAAATTCCGTCCAGGAAACGTGCAAGGTGTTGGTGTTGGGATCCACGGAGATTCCCTCCTTGTCTTGGTCCTTAGGAGGATTGAATCCTATGCCGCTTCCATCGCTCCAGGTTTTTCCATGGTCGTCGCTCCATTGGATGACAATGCGGTCCAGCCAATCCCCTTCTTGGTGGGCTTTTCCGCTGGGGTTGGCCAAATGCAAGAAGTAGACACGCCCGGCGTTGTCGTACTGCAAAATGGGGTCCCCATACACCCCATAGGTCGAGGTCAAGGTGGAATGCGTCCAGTCAGACGCCAGTGGAAAATCGTTCGCGTGTACTTGGTCCAAGACAGAACCGGCCACGACATGAAAGCTGTTGGGATCTGCGGCTACGCTGGGTTCGCAGGCCCATTCGTGCGGGCGGTTTTGCGTGCTGATTACTTCCACCTTGTACGCGAAAGTGTTCTGAGCGCTCAGGGCGGTGCTAGCTACGAGGAGCGCAAAGGCGAGGAGATTTTTCATAGTCGATTCCAGGTCCAGTTCATTCCGGGGGTGATGCCCACCTGTGCACAGGTGCCTGCGGGCAATTCTAAGACGAGCTGGGCCGGTCCTTCGGAGGGAAGCGGCGTCTCGTTAAAGGGTTGGGCATTGGCTTGAATGCTCACCACTTGTCCGGCCGCCGAAATGTAGACGATGTCCAGACCGACGTACGTATTCTTCATCCAAAAGCTTTGCATGCGCTCCTCCGGCATGAGGAAGAGCATGCCCATATCGGGGTCCATGTGCTTGCGCCACATCATTCCTTGCTGGACTTCGCGCTCCGATTCCGCCAATTCCAAGCGGTAGGTGGCTACCGTATCCAAGCCGTTGACAAAGGCTCCGTGGCCTTCGAGGGTGAAGGGCGGTTCGTAGGTTTCGGCAATATTTTGCGCTTGAGGCTTGGAGGAGCTGCTGCCGCCTGAAAAAGCGGGCGCGATTTGCGTGTATAGGAAGCCTAAAAGGGCCAAAATGAGCAGGACGGAGCCCGCTTTGCGGATGAAGGTGGACTTCATGACTTGGACGTTCGGAAAGAGTTGAACAAGAGGTAGAGACCCGCCAAAACGAGTGGGATGCTGAGCCATTGGCCCATGTTGAGGGTCATGCTGGCTTCAAAGGCTTTTTGGTTGGCCTTGAGGAATTCGATGGCGATTCGGAACCCAAAGACGAGGAGCAGGAAGAGTCCAAAAATTCGGCCCTCTGCCTTCAAATGGCCTTTCTCGCCCAGGAAGAAGAGGAGAACGAAAATCAAGAGGTAGGCTAGGGACTCAAAGAGCTGCGAGGGCAGTCGGGGGATGCCGTAAATCGTTACGTGGTACGTGCCATTTTCCCCAGGCTGCACGTAGGAATCGTCCGGAATGTAAATGTGGCGGTTGTCCTTTTTTTGCAGATTGAACAGCGGGATCAGGTGCACCTCGAGCATGGACTGAAGGGCGCCGATCTGTACATTTTCGGCCGGGGTAATGACCAAATCGTACTGAGGGAGCCAGAGGCTATCGGTCTCGAGGGCTCCGTCCATTCGGACAAATTCGAGATCGGACACTTGATCCGAAAAGTACTGCTCCATGTAGTCCAATACCGGGCGGAAGTAGACCGTTTCCACCGCGCTGTTGGCGGGTTCTCCGTAGATCTCCGAGTTGGTAAAGTTGCCTAGGCGAATCAACGCTCCTGCGAGGGCTACCGTGATGACGACGCGGTCCATCAGCCACAAAAACGAATGGCCGAGGTCCTTTTTGAACTTTTGACTGAAGTAGTAGAGGGTAAGCGGGATCACCACAGCGGCGCCATGGGAAGCTAGACCGCCTTTCCAGGGCATGAAGATTTCGGCCACATGCAGCTTGTAGTAGGCCCAATCGTAGAAGAACACGTGGCCCAAACGCGCCCCAATGATGGTGGCAACCACGGTGTAGATGAGCAAATTGTCCAATACATCTTGCGCGACGCCTTCCTTCTCAAAGTAGCGGCGCATGAGGTAGAAGCCGAGCAAAAAGCCCGCAAAGAAGAGCACTTGGTAGTAGCGCAAGAAGAGGGGGCCGAGTTCCAGTCCGCGTTCCGCGGCCCACGTAAGGGTTAGTAGCATAAAACGAAGATACCGAAGTCCGCTCAACCACTCGGTGACAGGAGTCGCTTATTTCGCGCTTTTGGACGACTTTTTAGGCACGGGATCCCAACCGTGGCTTCCCCAAGGATGGCAGCGCCCAATGCGCTTGACGGCCATCCAGCCGCCTTCAAGGGGCCCCCATTCGCGAACGGCTTCTGAGGCATAGGCCGAACAGGTCGGCGTATGCCGGCAGGAGGGAGGGGTAAAGGGAGAAATGAGGTATTTGTAGATCCCGATGAGGAGCAAGAAGGGCAGTCCAAGCAGCCAGCGAAGTGCCGTCATTCTTGAACGCTGTAAGTGCTTCCATCGGCGCCGTCCTTGACCTGAATGCCGCCTGCCGCCAATTGGTCGCGTATGGCATCGCTCGTCGCCCAGTCCTTCTGCTCGCGGGCCTTCCGGCGCGCATCCAACACAATGGCCATCGCAGCATCCAGCGCTTTTTGCGAGGAGGCCCCAGCGGCCGCGCTCGCGGCATCGGCCTGCAGACCGAGCACGTCGAACATCCACGCCTTGAGGTGGCCCAAAAGGGCCGCAGCCCCTTCTTGGCCCAAGTGGCCGGGATCTTGTTGGTCCGCCTGAATGGCTTTTACCGCATCAAAGAGGTGGGCAATGAGGATAGGACTGTTGAAGTCGTTGTTCATGGCGTCCACACAGCGCTGCTGCCAAGCGTCCACGTCAAAGGAGCCTTTGGCGGGGCCGGAGGCGGAGCGTTTTTCGAGCACGTTGAGCGCATTTGTCAGGCGTTGGTAGCCTTTTTCGGCGGCCTGTAGAGCTTCGTCGGAAAAGTCCAGCACCGAGCGGTAATGCGCTTGGTGGATGAAGAAGCGCGCCACCGAGGCGGAATAGCCCTTGCTCAAATGAGGGGAGTCGCCCGTCAACAGTTCGCCGGGAAGCAGGGTGTTTCCGGTGGACTTAGACATGCGTTTGCCGTTGAGAGTCAGCATGTTGGCATGCATCCAGTAGTTCGCGCCGCCACAGCCGGTAGCTCCTTTGTTCTGGGCGATTTCACATTCGTGGTGGGGGAACTTGAGGTCCATGCCGCCGCCGTGAATGTCAAAGGATTCGCCGAGGTACTTGGTACTCATGGCGGAACACTCTAGGTGCCAGCCCGGAAAACCTTCGCCCCAGGGGCTTGCCCAGCGCATGATATGGGCCTCGGAGGCCTTCTTCCAGAGCGCAAAATCTAAGGGGGAGCGCTTGTCGCTCTGACCGTCCAGGTCGCGGGTGCCGGAGCGCATTTCGTCGATGTTGCGGCCCGAGAGTTCGCCGTAGGGGTGCTTCTGGCTGTAGGCCTCCACGTCAAAGTAGATGGAGCCGTTCGCTTCGTAGGCCCAGCCCGCCGCAACCAGCTGCTGCGTCATAGCGATTTGCTCCACGATATGTCCGGTAGCTGTGGGCTCAATCGAAGGAGGTAGGGCGTTGAAGGCACGCATCACGTTGTGGAAATCCACGGTGTAGCGCTGCACAATCTCCATGGGCTCCAACTTCTCCAGCTTGGCGCGGGCGCCCACCTTGTCTTCGCCTTCGTCGGCGTCATCGACCAGGTGTCCGGCATCCGTAATGTTCCGAACGTAGCGCACCTTGTAGCCCAAGAACTGCAAGTAGCGGAAGACCAAGTCGAAGGACAAAAAGGTCCGAACATTGCCCAAATGCACGTTGCTGTACACCGTAGGTCCACAAACATATAGGCCGACGTGGCCTTCTTGAACAGGTTGAAATGCCCGAAGGGTCCCTTGGTGGCTGTCAAAGACGTGCAGCTGGCTCATTAGTCCCCAAATTCGGTTTTTAATTGGATGTAGGAAAGAAAATCCTGCTTTAATTGCTCATTTTCGGCAAATCGGCCCCCGTATTCGGCAGTGACGGTGCTCGAATCGATGTCCCGAATGCCGCGTGCATTGACGCACAAGTGCTTGGCGTCAATCAAAACTGCTACGTCAGGCGTGCCGAGGGCTTCCTGAAGCGCGGCCGTGATCTGACGCGTCAAACGCTCCTGCACCTGCGGGCGCTTGGCGTAAAAGTCTACAATTCGGTTCATTTTGCTCAAGCCGATGACGCGGTCCTGCGACAAATACGCAATGTGCGCGCGGCCCACGATGGGAAGCAAGTGGTGCTCGCAGGTAGAATAGACGACGATGTTCTTCTCCACGAGCATTTCGCCGTACTGGTAGGAATTCTCAAAGGTGTTCAGCACGGGCTTTTTCGCGGGATCCAAGCCCCCAAACGCCTCCTTCACAAACATCTTCGCGACCCGTTTGGGCGTGCCTTTTAGGCTGTCGTCGGACAGGTCCATGCCCAGGGTGTCTAGGATGCCGCGCACATGGGTTTCAATACGTGCAATCTTTTCATCTTCCGAAAGCTCAAAGGCATCGGGCCGAAGCGGCGTGTCAAACGCAGCCCCCAGGTGATCGTGGTCGTCGTGAAGGTCACTCGAATTCATAGCGGCAAAAGTACGGCCCATCTCATCAAAAAGGGGTACTTTTGCGGCCATGAAACCAGCGATTGTCATCACCGGCACAGGGTCTTGCGTACCCGATGTGTGCGTTCCTAACAGTGCTTTTCTAGATCGCCACTTCTTGGATGAGGATGGAACTCCATTTCCCAATCCTAACGAAGTCATTATCGAAAAGTTCCAGAATATCACGGAAATCGCCGAGCGCCGCTACGCGCGTCCGGACCAGACGTCCAAAGATTTGGGCGCCATCGCCGGACACAAAGCCTTGGCGGATGCAGGTTGGGATGCGGAAGATTTGGACCTTTTGATCGTGGGCCAAAACTTTGGGGACATCGAACACGGTTCCAAGGTGATGGAGCAAATGCCCAGCATCGCCTCGCGCGTCAAACATGAGATGGGCATTGAAAATCCCAATGTGGTCGCTTTTGACGTCCTCGCGGGCTGCCCCGGATGGATTCAAGGGGTTCTGGTTGCGGAAGCCTACTTGCGCGGTGGCCTCGCTAAAAAGGCTCTGGTCATTGGGTGCGAAACGCTTTCGCGCATTGTCGATGTTCATGACCGCGATTCGATGATTTTCTCCGACGGCGCAGGTGCGGCCTGTTTTGAGTTGCAAGACGCCGAAGAAGGCACGGGCATCATTGGCCGCGCTGCTGTTTCGTACACCAAAAACGAAGCCTATTTCCTCAAGTCCAACCCCTCCAACAATCCTGAATTGGACCGCACGGAGCGCTTGATCAAAATGAAGGGCCGCAAGATTTACGAATTCGCGATTCGCAACGTACCCGATGCCATGAAGGCGGCTTTGGACAATGCGGGCGTAGACCTCTCCGAAGTCAAAAAGATCTTCATGCACCAGGCCAACGCCAAGTTGGACCATGCGGTGGGCGAGCGTCTGTACAAACTCTACGGCATGAAGGCCGATTTGGATGCGGTCATGCCCATGTCCATTCAATGGATGGGCAACAGCTCCGTAGCGACCGTTCCGACTTTGTTGGACATGGTGCGTCACGAGAACTACCAAGGTCACAGCATTGAAAAGGGCGATGTCGTTCTCTTTGCATCCGTGGGTGCGGGTATGAACATCAACGCCTTCGTGTACCGCTTCTAAACGTTTACGATACCAAAGCAAAAGGCGCCCCTCGGGGCGCCTTTTTTGTTGGATAGGTGCGCCCCGCCGGGCGCTTGGGCTGCGCGGCCGACAGGCCGCGCAGCAACACGCTTAAGTCAAAGGCTTGTCCAAACCCCCGCGCACATAAGGTGCGCCGTCCTTGATGCTCTTCGTTTCAAGGGCTTTCAACTTCGCTTGAAGCGCCTCCAGTTCCTTTTCCAGCTTGGGCAATTCCGCTTCCACATAGTTCAGTTGGGCCTTCATCGTGCCCGTTACTTCACTACGCATGCCGTAGGACCCCCAGGTCGCTGTGGATAGGCGGTCTCCTAATCCAGGCAGGGTTTCAAACTCGCGCTTGCTCAAGGAAGCATCGCCGTTGAGGACGATGTCCATGGCCTGCAAGGACGTTTGGACCGCCAAGACGCTCTGAAGGTCCGCGGGATTGGCACCTGGGCTGTATTTGAGGGCCTCGTAGAGGTCTTTTGCCAAAGACACCGTCTCGCGGTAGGTCATTTCAAAGCGGTCGTAGCGGCGGCTGACTTGGTTGACACGCTGCTGGAAGGCCAGCAAGTCTGCATTCGTCGCAGGGAGGGTCAAATTGTTCAGGTGCTTCACCTCAAAAGAGGCAGGAGCCGTTAATGTATCAAACTGGCCGTTGGAGAATCCCACCAGCTGGGCGCTGTAGGTGCCGGGTGCCACAAAGTGGGCGGCACGCTTGGGAGCATCCTGGCGGGCCACCTTGCCGTCCCAGGTAAAGCGGGCGATGCCACTGCTGTAGGATCGTACGATTCGGCGCAAGGGCGCACCGGAAGCATCCCGAATGACCACTAGGAGGTAGGGTTCCACCTCATTGTCTTCCGCACGCATGGCAGCAGCTGTCGGGTAGGTGATCGCATCCGGGTTTTTCTTCTCCTCCGCTTGGCGTTTTGCCTTGAGGGTCTTGGGCGCTTCCTTGATGTGGTAGGTCAACGTGACCCCCACGTCGGGGTTGCTCGCCATAAAGTATTCGGCACCCATAAATCCAGGAGGTCCGTAGCCAATGGGGCTCGCCTCGTGGTAGAGCAGACCGGTCTTCACGTTAAAGATGTGGGCGTCCTTGTCGGTGACCTTGGCGCTGAATTCGCGCAAGGGGCTGTAGTCGTCCAAAACGTAGAAACCACGGCCAAAGGTGGCAATGACCAAATCGTTTTCGCGGCGCTGGATGTCAATATCCCGAACCGCCACCGTCGGCAATCCACTGCCCAATTTCTTCCAGGTTCCACCCCCAGTGGTGGAGTAGTAGATACCAAATTCGGTGCCCACAAACAGAAGGTTGGGGTCTTTGTGGTCTTGAGCGATGCTGTAGACGGAACCGCGTTCGGGCAAGTCGCCCGTGATGGTCTCCCAGGTTTTGCCTTTGTTCTTGGAAACCAAAACGTAGGGCTTAAAGTCGCCGTTCTTGTGGTTGTTAAAGGCCGCATAGACCACATTGGCGTCGTGGAGAGAGGCCTTGAGGTCATTGACGTAGGTATTGGCGGGCACCCCAGGGAACTTGTCCACTTTGCGCCAGGCGCCACCGTCGTTTTCACTGATTTGGACCAGTCCGTCGTCCGTTCCTACGTAGAGGAGTCCTTTGGCCACGGGGGATTCGTGCAGGGCGACAATGTTGCCGTAGATCGTAGTGCTCTGGTTCTTCGCAATCGCATCCATGCTCCACACTTTACCCATCACGGGCAAGGCGTTGCGGTCGATTTGGCGCGTTAGATCGCCCGAAATAGCCGTCCAATTGTTGCCGCGGTCCGTGCTCTTGAAGAGCTTGTTCGCCGCGAAATACAAGGTCTTGTTGTCGTGGGGACTGATGAGCAGAGGCGCATCCCAGTTCCACCGATAGGCCTTTTCGCCGGGGCCTTCGATGGGCTTGATGGGCACCCCTTCGCCGCTCTGGCGGTCGTAGCGCTGCAGCCAGCCGTACTGCGCCTGGGCGTAGACGATGTTGGGGTTGATGGGGTCCACTTGGGATTCAAATCCGTCGCCTGTTTGTGTGACGTACCAATCGCTGTTGACGATGCCGCGGTCGTTGATGGTTCGGCTCGGGCCACCCAAAGAGAAATTGTCCTGCGTGCCGCCGTACACATTGTAGAAAGGCGTGGCATTGTCCACGGCTACGCGGTAAAACTGCGTGACGGGCAGATTGGACTTGAAATGCCAGCTGCCGGCGTGGTCCCAGGTTTCGTAGAGTCCTCCGTCACAGCCGAGTACCAGGTGCTTGGGATTGGTGGGATCGATCCAAGCGACGTGGTTGTCCACGTGCTTTCCGCGCTCGCCCAGACCTTTGAAGGTCTTGCCGCCGTCTTCGGACCATTGGGCATAGGTGTCCATGGAGTAGACGACATCGACGTCGTGAGGGCTCGCGAAGAGCTCCACATAGTAGTTTCCGCTGGTGGCGTGGTCGCTCTGCTTCTTAAAGCTGGCGCCCCGGTCCGAACTCCGGTACAAGCCGTGCCCCTCGACCATGCAATAGATCACATCGGGGTTCACGGGAGAAATGGCGAGGGCAAAACGGCCTTTATCGCCGTTGGGCAAGCCGTTCTTAAGTTCGTTCCAGGTTTCACCACCGTCTTCCGATTTGTACAATGCACTTTCAGGACCGCCCGAAATATAGGTCCACACATGGCGTCGACGCTGGTGGGCCGTGGCATAGAGCACTTTGGAGTTGCGGGGATCCACATGCACTTCGTTGAAGCCTGTCTGGTCCGACACGTGGAGCACGCGGCGCCAGTTTTGGCCGCCGTCCGTCGTTTTGTAGATACCGCGGTCGCCGCCGGGACTCCAAACCGGACCATAGGCAGCGACCCACACGATGTTGGAGTTGGTGGGGTGCACGGCAATCATGCCGATGTGCTCAGAATTCTTGAGGCCCATGTTGGTCCAGGAATGGCCGCCGTCTTGCGAGCGGTACACCCCGTCGCCGTAGGCCACGGAACGTTGGTTGTTGTTCTCGCCTGAACCGACCCAAACGGTGTTGGGGTTGCTGGGATCCATCGTGACACAACCAATGGAGTAGGAACCTTCGCCGTCAAAAACGGGTTCAAAGGTGAGTCCGTGGTTATCAGTCAGCCATACCCCGCCGGAGGCAGTGGCCACGACCCATCGGTCTGGATTGGTGGGGTCTACGGCCAAATCGGCAATTCGGCCCGAGGTCACTGCAGGGCCAATGGAGCGCCACTTCAAGGCACTCGTACTCTGTCCAAAAAGGGTTCCGGCCAGCAAAAAGCTCAGGGCCGTCCAGGTGATTTTCTTCATGACCCTAAAATAGGGCAGAAGTGCCTACCGCAGACGCACCGAATACGTCGCCACCAGCATGCCCGTGCCACTCGGAAGTGGGAGGATTTCTCCGCTGAGGGGGTGTAGAATTTGGCCCTTTCGGAATTGCCCCACCACGGCTAAGTCAAAAAACCATTCGTTCCCTCGAATGCCCCAGCCCGCCGAAATCTGCTGGTAGCCGGAATGCTCCTTAAACGCACTGGCCTTGGTCGATACCCGGTAGCCCGCACGAAAAGACTGCGCGTCTTGGCGCCATTCTGTGCCTAGTCTGAGGTCGTGGTTACCCTTTAGTTCTTGACCAATCTGCTGACCGATACTGAGAAATTCAATGGGGGAGTAGATGGGATTGGCGGGCGCGTCGGTGTAGCGGTATTCCGCAGAAACAAAGCCCTGCTTGTCAATTACCTGGGCAATGCCAACGCCAGCAGTAGCGGGCTGAACCGTGCGGAAGCTCTCGTCTTGGTAAAGCTCAAACGCATCGACGCCTACGCCAGCGGGATTGGCGGGGTTGTCGTAGACGCGGTAGCGGTAGAACCACTTGCTGCTCAGCAAGGAGGTGCCGGTCCAAAAAGCAGAAATCCTAGTCCCTTCCCCCACTTTGGCGAGCATGCCCAATCGAATCCGGAAGCCGCCACTGCGCAAACTGTCCGTTTGGCGCGTGTAAATGTTTAGCAAGTACCCGTCTTGGCTGTAAGGGTACTCCTGGATGCTCAGCTTTTCGCTGCTGCGCAGGTTGAGGTATTCCAAACCGGCGCCTAGGGAAATTTTATCGGTCCGAACAGCCACACTGCCTTGCGTTTGGCTCAACTTCTGGTCGCGCTCCAGGTACAAGGATTGCACATCTGGCGTGCCCACCATCAAAGGATACAGCGAAAGGCCGTCGTACTCCAAGACATAGGCTTGGTAGGCTGCAAACGGCCCGTAC